>NZ_AJVM01000005.1:0-82987 GCF_000281735.1 Rhizobium sp. AP16
TACTAGGGGATTTGTCGGGGTGCGGAGATGCGAGCCGCTTCTCCCAGCCAATCCCGTGAAAAATCTTGTCCAACTGGTCAAAATTTTCGATTTTCAGCGGCAAATGAACCGTCCGCCGCCTTTAGCACGGTCGCAACACCCCTTCTTACCATCAAACCAAAGGCAATAGAGCTTTGCGATGGCGAAGCGCGGCTGGATCTCTTTGTTGCCATTCCCCCTATAAAATAGCGGTATTAGTTAAGGAATTTCTGTTATATAAATAAGGTGGGAGGACATCATGGATACAACAAGCTCAAAGAGCATCGTCGAAGTCAGTGTCGATAGCGCCGCCGGACGGAAGGCGCTCGGTATCATGAACATGCGTCAGGCATTGGACCTGCCTGACCTGCCGAGCTTCACCTATACCCATCCGGATCCGCGAAAAGCCGCCGCTGGCGTCGTCGTCAGCCGTGAGGAGCTAGCACGCTTTCTGACCTGCCATTGATCGCTCACGCATCAATGGCCTAAGTCGCGCATCGCGCGATCCCTTTGGTGTGCCCCGCTTCAGGCGGCAATCCGATCACTCACCGCAAGCGGCAGCAATATTATGGCGTCGAGCCCGCCGCCGCTGCGATCCTCCAGGCAGAGCGCGCCATTATGCGTATCGAGGATCTGCCGGACGATCGTCAATCCGAGACCACTCCCCCCGAGATCGCGATTGCGCGATTCCTCCAGCCGGATGAAAGGTTCAAGCACGTCCTTGCGCCGCTCCGCCGGAATGCCCGGACCACGATCGCCGATGATGACGGCAGCATGATCGCCGCGACATTCGACACGGACATCGGCGCTGGCGCCATAGCGCAGCGCATTGTCGATCAGATTATCGAGCACCCTCGCCAGCGCCGTCTGCGGTATCGTCACCTCCAGCTCCCGTCCGAGCGGTGAGAACGAGACAAGGCCTTGAGCATCCTGACGCTCGGCAACGAGAGTACGAACAGTGCCGTCGAGATCGGTGATATCCCTCCCCGCGGAAACGACCGTGCTGCGGGCAAAACCCAATGCCTCCTCGACCAAGCGCTGCATGGCCTCGACATCGGCGATCGCCCGCTCACGATGCGGCGTATCCGGCATCATCTCCATGCGCAGGCGAAAACGGGTCAGATAGGTCCTCAGATCATGAGAGATGGCGCCGAGGATCAGGGTGCGGTTGTTGACCAAGGCGGCGATGCGCAACTGCATGCCGTTGATGGCACGGATCAGCAAGCGCAGCTCGCAGGCACCGCGCTCGGGAATATTGATCGGCTGCAGGCCCTTGCCGATGGAATTGACCGTGCGTGACAGCCGCGTCAGCGGCCGGGTCTCGCGCGCCACCGCAACAATGGCGATCACCGCCACCAGCACGCCGAGAAGTCCGGCCATGAAGCCCACGGGCATTCCGTACAATCGCACGGTCGGCGTATCGGCCAGGTTGAAGACCGCGACCTTGCCGCTGGTAAGACCGATCGAGACTTCGATGGTCCGGTCGGATGCACCGACCGAAAACCAGCTTCCCTGCGGCCGTTCGGGAAGCGCGCGCAGGCGGAAATAACGGTTGCCGAGCGCCATGCTGGCATAGTCGCGCGCCAGTTTGCGGTCGAGAGCCGGATCGGTAGCCGCATCGTTTGGCGCTGGCGTGACGATATCGGCCAGGCGCAGATCCAGACCGGCGGCATTCAGTGCTCGCACGGCCTGTTCCTGCGTTTCCGGCGGAATGGCATCAAGGAGGCGCAGCGTCGACTTGATCTGCGTCGCCGGCGAAAACTCGTGGCTGAGCGGCGTGTCCGGCTTCAGGCTGGCGGCAACGAAAGCGGCGAGCTGGATGATGAACAGCGCCACGGCGACGATCATGATGATACGCGAAACTAGACCGAGTTTCAGCATGGCTCAGACATCCCTTACATCAGCGGTCAGGAGATAGCCGGCATTGCGCACCGTGGTAATGATCTGCGCGCCGTCCGGCAAATACTGCGCGAGCTTGGTGCGCAGGCGCGACACCGTTACGTCGATGGTGCGATCGAACGGGTCGGCGCCCCGCCCGCGCGTCCAGTCGAGCAACTGATCACGCGACAGCACCCGGCGCGGCCGCTCGAGGAAGCAGACGAGCAGGTCGAACTCGGCGGTCGTCAGGCGCATCGGGCCTTCGCCTTCCACCTCGATCGCCCTGCCGTCGAGATCGACGATGAGGCCGGCAAAGCTCTTGCGCCGTCGCGAACCGACCACCTCCTCCGGGCGCTCCGGCCCGGCACGGCGCAGAATGGCGCGGATGCGCGCCAAAAGTTCGCGCGGATTGAAGGGCTTGCCGAGATAATCATCGGCGCCCATCTCCAGGCCGAGAATGCGGTCGATATCCTCCGACTTCGCCGTCAGCATCAGGATCGGCACGCGGCTGCGCGTCCGAATGCGGCGGCAGGCCGACAGACCGTCCTCGCCCGGCAGCATTAGATCAAGAATGATGAGATCGGGAAAGCCCCTGGCCAGCGCGCGATCCATGGCGGCAGCACTGTCGACCGCCTCGACGGTATAATCCTCACGGGTGAGGAACTCCTCAAGGAGTGCTCTTATTTCGCGGTCGTCCTCGACCAGAAGCAGCGATGCAGAAGCCATGGCTTATCCATGCGAGGCAAAGGGCGTCTTTGACAACAGGGAAACGACCGGCGTTACAAACTGTAACAAATTTCCACTTTTCTGAAAAATCCCGGAAACAGACGCTAGGCAGGTTTATCGCCGTCCCTCCGGAGCGAGGGGCGGCATCGGCCCCGATGTCGTCCTACCCGACCCCATCGCCGCTCCGGACCCTCGGCAGGGCTCGCGTCGACAAGACGCGAGCCCTCGCCTGTCGTCATGCATTTCCCCATTCCAGGATTTGCGTCGTGGCGATCCTCATGCGAAAGGATTGGCATCGTCAGGCCGGCGCGCCTGACCATGGCGACGCAAGGACGAGGCAAGGGTGAGCCAAAGACATTCTCCGCAAAGATCGGGCAAGCCGGCAAAGGGCCGGCAGGAGAGCGACGGCAAACGCGTGACCTTGCCGCGCGCGCTATCGAAGCTCGGCTATTGTTCCCGCACGCAGGCGGAGGCGCTGATTGCGGCCGGCCGCGTGACCGTCGACGGTCGGGAGATCACCGATCCCACCGCCTGGATCGATCTCGACCGTGCGCGGATTGCCGTCGACGGCGAGGCAATCGCTGCGGAAAAGAAGCTCTATTTCATGCTGAACAAGCCGCGCGGGCTGGTGACGACGCGCGACGATCCCGAGGGCCGGCCGACGGTCTATGATTGTCTGAGGGACATCGACGCCCGGCATCTGGCGCCGGTCGGGCGGCTGGACAAGGCAAGCGAAGGGCTGCTTCTCTTTACCAATGATACCGTGCTGGCGCAGGCGCTGCTCGATCCGATCAGCCATGTGGG
Organism: Rhizobium sp. AP16; assembly: GCF_000281735.1. Classification (NCBI taxonomy): domain Bacteria; kingdom Pseudomonadati; phylum Pseudomonadota; class Alphaproteobacteria; order Hyphomicrobiales; family Rhizobiaceae; genus Rhizobium; species Rhizobium sp. AP16. The sequence continues at coordinate 3,427 of NZ_AJVM01000005.1, forward strand.
CAAGATCTATCATGTGCAGGTCAACACCATCATGGAGCAGGAGCTGCTGGACCGGATGGAGCGCGGTGTTATCGACGACGGCGAGCTTCTGACCGCGACCGCCGCCCGCCTGCTGCGCAGCGGCGATCGCAACGGCTGGATCGAGGTTGAGCTCAAGGAGGGCCGCAACCGGCAGATCCGCCGGATGCTGGAGGTGCTCGGCGTCGAGTGCCTGCGGCTGGTGCGTGTCGCCTTTGGCGACATTGCGCTTGGCGACCTTGCAAAGGGCGCGGTCAGGGCGTTGACGGAGGCGGAGGTTCTCGGACTTCGCCGTCGCGCAGGCATGGAAAAGACCGGACGAAACGGAATGAAGGCCGGACGCAATGCAGCCCCATGATTTTTGGCAGGAGCTTCATCCGCCGAAGAGCTTTCCGACATCGGGTGAATTCCGCGATGTCTATGTGGCGGAACTGCCCGACGGGCGGCAATTGCGCCTGCCGATCCGCAGGCTCGCCGATGGCGAGCATGCGCTGGCGTCGTTGATCATCAATCAGGCAGGTTTTTCCGTACAGGAGGCTCTGGCGCAAGCGCTGGCTGAGCGCATCGCAGCTTATGATATCGATGTCGTCGCCGGGCTGCCGACGCTCGGGCTGACGCTGGCAGGAGCGGTCGCCCGGGCACTCGGCCATGATCGTTATGTTCCGCTCGGGACGTCGCGCAAGTTCTGGTATCGCGAGGAACTGTCGGTGCCGCTGTCCTCTATCACCACACCCAACCAGGAGAAGCGTCTTTATATAGATCCGCGCATGCTGCCGCTCCTTGAGGGCAAGCGGGTGGCGCTAATCGATGACGTGATCTCGAGCGGCGCCTCGATCGTCTCGGGGCTGGAGCTTTTGAGCGCATGCGCCATCGAACCCGTGGTTATCGGCGCGGCGATGCTGCAATCCGAGCGCTGGCGGGAGCGGGTCGATGCATCGGGCACGACATGGAGCGAGAGGATCGTCGGCGTGTTTTCGACACCGATCCTCGACAGGGCTGGAGACGACGGCTGGCGCCGGCCCTGATCGGCTGGTTCCGGGTTTGAGGTCGCGCTTTACTTGACATCGGCGGAGCACAAATTAAGGGTCCAGTCATGAAGCGTCCGCGGGGCGGATGCACGAGCCCGCTGGTGACCGTGTTGCGAATTCTCTCCGAAGCCCATTTTCCGGAACTGCCCAATTACTACCGCGGCAAGGTGCGTGAGAACTACGACCTGCCGGATGGCAGCCGCATCATCATCAGCACGGACCGGCTGAGCGCCTTCGATCGCATCCTCACCTGCATTCCCTATAAGGGCCAGGTGCTGACGCAGACGGCACGCTACTGGTTCGAGGCGACCAAGGACATCTGCCCGAACCATGTCATCGCCTATCCCGACCCGAACGTGGTCGTCGGCAAGCGGCTGGACATCCTGCCGGTGGAAGTCGTCGTTCGCGGCTATCTGGCCGGCACCACCGGCACCTCGATCCTGACACTCTATAAGAAGGGTCAGCGCGAAATGTACGGCATCACACTGCCGGACGGCATGCGCGACAACCAAATCCTGCCGACGCCGATCATCACCCCGACCAGCAAGGAATTCGACGGCGGCCATGACGAACCGTTGACACCGACGCAGATTGTCGAGGGCGGGCTTCTGACAAGTGAGCAATGGCAGACCCTGTCGGACTATGCGCTGGCCCTATTTGCACGCGGCCAGGAAATCGCCAGCAAGCAGGGGCTGATCCTCGTCGACACCAAATATGAATTTGGCACCGATGAAAACGGCACCATCATCCTCGCCGACGAAATCCATACGCCGGACAGCAGCCGTTACTGGCTGGCCGACAGCTACCAGGACAGTTTCGACAAAGGCACCCGCCCCGCAAGCTTCGACAAGGATTTTGTCCGCGCCTGGGTGGCCGAACGTTGCGATCCGTATAAGGACGATATCCCGGAGATCCCGCTCGACCTCGTCGAGCAGACCTCGAAAGTGTATATCCGCGCTTACGAAGCGATCACGGGCAAGTCTTTCGTCCCCGATGACCGCGGCGCAACACCGCGCGACCGGGTTCGCGCAAGCCTTGAGCGCTATTTCCCGTAAGAGCCGGTCGATCGTCGCTGCGACCGCGTTTCAGGGCGGGGAGCCGCCCTGAAGTTGCATATTGCGCCGAGTTTCAGGCTTCCCACCGCCTTAGGTAGCGGCGGAAAGGGTATGTTTTTTGCAACACTTTAAAATTTTTTTACCAAAAGCCTGATATTTGTCACGATCCCACATATGTTCGCCGACGAGAAATGGCAAAAGGCACTGTGCTATTGCAAAACTCGTTGCTAGATTGGCGCCGAACTGCTTCGGACCATTTGTTGTATTGCGTAGGCAGGAGCGCCGACACATATGGGGTCACGTCGACCCCGTTAAATAGTGATCATGTAAATTGAATTGTGGGATAATGTGATGGTATCCATTCGTACTGCCGCCCCCGCCCTGCTTCTTTTTCTAGCAGGTTGCGTCAGCGGCCCCGATCATAAGCCACCGGAAATGCCTCTCCCGGCCAAATTCTCGGAGGGTGGTACGAAGATCAACGGCGATCTGGCCGGGTCTCAATGGTGGACCGCCTTCGGTGACTCCAAGCTGAACGCCTTTGCAGCGCAGGGACTTGCCGAAAACCTCAATATTCAGCAGGCGCTGGAACGCATCAACCAGGCGCAGGCCGCGGTCATTACCGCCGGCGCCGGCGGACTGCCGAGCCTTACTGCCTCCGGCGATCATACGACCAACGGCCAGAAGGGCAGCCTGCGTACGCAGAGCGAAACGCAGAACTCCACCACTGGCGGAGCTTCGGTTTCGTGGCTGCTCGACCTCTGGGGTCAGTATCGCCGCGCCAAGGAAGGCGCCGTCGCATCGCTCGACGCGGCCTATTCCAGCGTCGACACCGCTCGCCTGACCTATCTGCAGGATCTGGCCAACAGCTACGTCAACGCCCGTTACTACCAGGCTCGCATCTCGATCGCGCAGGACAACTTGAAGTCCCGTCGCGAGACGCTGGCCCTGACCAAGTTCCAGCTCGAAGCCGGTGCTGCTTCCCGCCTCGACGTCGTCCAGGCCGAAGGTCTCGTCAATTCGACGCTTTCCGAAGTTCCCGGTCTCGAAATCAGCTATCGTCAGTCCGTCCATCATATCGCAACCCTGCTCAACGTGTCGTCGGCAACCGTCATCGCCCAGATGCAGGGCGGCGGCAGGCAGCCGGTATTCCGCGGCCGCGTCAATTCGGGTATCCCAGCCGACCTGATCCGCAACCGGCCTGACATCCGCGTTGCCGAGCGCAACCTCGCCAACGCAACCGCCCAGATCGGTGTAGCGGAAGCGCAGCTCTTCCCGACGATCACCCTCAGCGGCGCTATCTCGCCGTCCTATGTCCACACGTCGTCCAGGAGCGGCAGCCTGACGACCTGGTCGTTCGGCCCAACTCTGACGCTGCCGATCTTCGACGGCGGCGCGCTTCGCGCTAACGTCAAGACCGCCGAATCGTCGAGCCGCGAACTGTATATCGTCTGGCAGCAGACGGTGCGATCGGCTGTAGAAGACGTCGAAAACGCCCTGTCGGCCGTCAGCCGCGATGCACAGACTGTCTCGGCGCTGCGTGCGCAGGTGAAATCCTACCAGGAAGCCCTGCAGCTCTCTACGGCAAGCTATAAGGACGGCGCCTCCTCGCTGCTCGACGTTCTCGATGCACAGCGCAACGTTTCGACCGCGCAGGAAAGCCTTGCAACGGCTATCCAGCAGAGCGCTATCGATTACATCTCGCTGAACGTCAACATCGGCGCCGGCTATGTTCCGGCCGAAAAGGGACCTGTTGCCGCAAAGTCGGCCAAGGTCGTTAAGGTCGCCGAAAAGAAGGCCGTCAACTAAAGCATATCGTCCGGCTCCGCCGGGCGCTTCTTCCCATGAAACCGCCGCGGGCAACCGCGGCGGTTTTTCTTTGGCCAGAACAAAGTGCAAAATAAAATGGCGCGCTCCGCTTCCGCAAAGCACGCCACCAACAGTCAATAAACAAAAAGGCCGGAACTAACCGGCCTTTCGTCATCCATCTTCACATCAGTGCCAGTACATCCGTGGTCAAAGTTTAAAGATAGATACTGCAGCCAGATTGATTGCGAAAGGTTAACACATGGTCAACGCCACTTTCGCAATGTCCAAGTAATGCAAGAGGCTCGCCTTGAGGCGCGCCACGCATTTACCGGCTGCATGACTGAAACCTATATCGGGTGGGAATGCGGTGATTTCAAGGTCGATAGAACGAAAGTCTCGATGCCGCGCGAAATAATAAGCAAACCTTCCTAAATATTCCCGGAGATTTTGACGGCCTTTCGCGCACCCGTTCAAGCTGCATTCATGCAAACCCTCTTAAAACCTAGGAAAAGATTGAAAGAATGGCGTTGGATCTTCCAAAATCCCGTGAATGCGCCAGCTTTGATCTTCTCGAAACTGGAAACGGCATGCCGGATCCTGTAACCGCATCGAACGCCTCTTGCGGATATGCGAAGCAGGCAGGCAACAACAATCGGCGCAGCCGCTGGGCAATCCATGAAGCCGGCGGCGCGCAGGGGGAGAGCATTCATGAGACATAAGCTTCTCGCAGCCTTCACGCTGACGGCACTCGTCGCGCTACCGGCGCTCGCGCAAGCCGCGGAAGGTTTTGCCACCGCCAACGTCAACATGCGGTCCGGCCCAAGCACGCAATATCCGGCGGTAACCATGATCCCCGCCGGCGTGCCGCTGGAGATCAACGGCTGCCTCAACGAAACGCCCTGGTGCGACGTCTCCTTCGTCGGCGGACGCGGCTGGGTCGCCGGCCGTTACATCCAGGCAACCTATCAATCGCGCCGCATCTATGTCGGCCCGCAATATTACCGCCCGCTCGGCATCCCGACCATCACCTTCAATGTCGACGACTATTGGGGTCGCTATTATCGCGGCCGCGACTTCTACCGCGATCGCGACCGCTGGCGCCGGGGACCGGGCTGGAGCGACCGTCGCCCGGATTCGGGCTGGGATCGCCGCCCCGACCGTAATCCCGGCTGGGATAATGATTCGGATCGCAATTGGGACCGCCGCCCGGACCGCAATCGTGATTGGAGCAACCAGCCGGACAATAATCAGGACTGGGGCCAGCAACGCCGCGATCGCAATCGCGATTGGGGCAACCAACAGGACAACAATCAGGACTCGGGCCAACAGCGTCGGGATCGCAACCGCGATTGGAACCGGCAGCCGGACGACAATCAGGGTTGGGGCGGTGGTAACCGGCAAGACCGCCGGCGCGACGACAACCGCCAGGACAATCAACAGCGCCGTCCAGAACCCCAGCCGCAGCAGGCGCAGCCGCAACCCCAGGCACAGCCTCAGCCGCAGCCTCAACGGCAAGACAATCGACGCCCGAATGCCGGTGCGCCAGGGCCCTACAGCCCCGACCATGTCGATCCCTGCCCGGCGTCGCAACCCGATTGCCGTATGACCCCGAGAGGCTTCAATCGATAGTCGCCTCGAGCGACAAGTAGCAAAGGCCAGCGACCCACGTCGCTGGCCTTTTTCATTGGCCCGCGCCCATGGCCGCAAAGCGGCCCGTCGACAATGCGTGGTCAAAGGAAACGGATGATTTAATAGGGAGAGCACGCACTCGCAGGTTGCGCGACAACGCCCGGCATACGCCGGTCCAGAAGGCTTGAGCGATCAGGCGGCGTCAAGGCGCCGCGCTGCCTCAATGGGTTTTCAAATGCGCCTCGCGCATCGCTGAAATGAATATCTCCCGGGCTTCCTCAGCGGATTTCCGCCCGTCGATCGCGGCACGGCAGACGCTTCGGGCGGCCACATAGAACGGGCCACGTCGATCCGGCCAGAGGTTGGCCATGCAATTCAGCGCCTCGGAAGGGCCGGTGACTGTCTGGAAACTGCCTTGAGTGAAGCCGATCTCGATCGGATTGCTCCATTTGATGTGTCGCATGAATACTCCTCCTCACGCGCTATCAATTGCTTGGGGCCATCCAGCAAGACAGCCACAAGCAGTTACTATAGCCTCAATCAGAGCATTCGAAAATATGGAACTTATCAGGCGCGGCACATGAAGGTGGGATGGTCCGAAGAGGTTAATTTGACGTCTGCATGCTGGGGATCGGGTCTGTCATGTTTCACGCCAGGATACCGCTTCATGGCGTGAAAATTTACGAAAAGACGAGGTCGGAATCTGGATGTTCCCGCCTACTTGTCCCGCGCAATGCGCTTTGCGTCATCGGCTGAAAAGCCGGCACGGCGGGCAAGCTCTTCCAGCCCGAATACTCGGTCCAACAGATCAACCAGCCATAATTCAAAGCGTTTCCACATGGTAAGCCTCCACCGCAGTAGACCCTGTCGTTGTAACGATCCCGCGATGAACACCCCATGAACACCGCCCCGGCCTACCGAACAGGCTCAGCGAAACAGAGGTGGCCGTTGCGCGTTCGATAGCAATTCCTGCTTGGTGGCGAAGTCGCCGAACAGCTTTTTCAGCCGGACTTCTTCGTCCTTGCAGATCCGGTGCCGCCGCGCGAAATCCTCGACACTCCAGACCTCCCGCAGCTTGGTCTCGCCAACCTTCTCTATCGCAATATGTGAACTCATTGCGCTCGCCCTCTTGTTTTTGTGAAAAGAGAATGCCCGAGAAGAGGAAAAGTTCCTTGCACGATCCCGTCATGAAAGGACACAAGCCGCCACCGCGATTGGCGGTTGAGGATTCTTAATCCCTCCTTAAATCGCCGCATTTACAGTTCACCTCGGGCTTCGACATTTTCACGATCATTTCGTGGGCGAATGCCGGCGGCGCATAAGCTTGAAAATCATGGTCGATTTTCAAGCTTATGCGCCGGTAAAAGCGCTGGCTGCGTCCCTTGTGTGTCCCAAACGGATGCGAGGGCAGTCGTGGCGACGCCGGCATCAGATATCGATCCATGGAACCATCAGGGGTACGACCAGTCCGCAATGGCAGGCAAAAGCAGATCAAGCCAGAGGATAGAACCATCCTTCTCAAGCGGTAAGGAACGTAGCGATGATGGTTTCAGCGCCGGCGAACGCATTGCCGGCGGCGGACGCTCATCGGGACGGGAAAGTTCCAAGCGCGACAGCTCCCCTGAGCCAGACAAGCCACGCCGCTCGAGCCGCCGGCGCAAGCAGCAGAGACGGCGCTCCGGCGGTGGCTTCTTCGGCTTCATCCGCTCCGCGATCTATTGGGGCATCGTACTCAGCATCTGGGCCGGCATCGGGCTCGCGGGTCTGGTGGTTTACTACGGATCGCGCATGCCGAGCGCCAGCACCTGGGCCATTCCCGAACGGCCGCCGAACGTCAAGATCGCCGATCTCGACGGCAGCATCATCGCCAATCGCGGCACGACCGGCGGCGAGGCCTTGGCGCTGAGCGACATGTCGCCCTATATTCCCGAGGCACTGATTGCCATCGAGGATCATCGTTTCTATTCCCATTTCGGCTTCGATCCGATCGGGCTTGGCCGCGCGGTGGTGACAAACGTGCTGACCGGCCATGCCGTCCAGGGCGGTTCGACGCTGACGCAGCAGCTCGCCAAGAACCTCTTCCTGTCGCCGGATCGCACGCTGGAGCGCAAGGTGCAGGAGGTGCTGCTCGCCATCTGGCTGGAGCACAAGTTCACCAAGGACCAGATCCTGGCGATGTATCTGAACCGTGTCTATTTCGGCTCGAACGCCTATGGCGTCGAGGCTGCATCGCGGCGCTACTTCAACAAATCGGCGCGTGACGTGAACCTTGGCGAAGCAGCCATGCTCGCCGGCCTCGTCAAGGCGCCGTCGAAACTGTCGCCGGCGCGCGATCCGGCCGCTGCCGAAGCGCGCGCCCAGCTCGTGCTGCAGGCGATGCGCGACCAGGGCTTCATCAGCGAAGCCGATATCAAGACGGCGATGTCGCAGCCGCCGACACGGGCAAAGAGCTATTGGAGCGGGGCTGAGAACTACGTGGCCGACATGGTCATGGGCCAGCTTCCCGGCCTGATCGGCGGCGACGTCAAGGAAGACCTGACCGTCGACACCACCATCGACATGTCGCTGGAAGAAAAGGCCGAACAGGCTTTGAACGACGTGCTCGCCAAGGACGGCAAGAAGCTCAGCGCCTCGCAGGCCTCGCTCGTTTCCGTCGACGCAACCGGTGCGATCCGCGCGCTGGTCGGCGGCCGGGATTATGCGCAGAGCCAGTTCAACCGCGCCGTCACCGCCAAACGCCAGCCGGGCTCGGCCTTCAAGCCCTTCGTCTATACTGCAGCACTGGAAATGGGCCTGACGCCGAACTCGATCCGCAACGATGCGCCGGTGAAGATCGGCAACTGGGCGCCGGAGAATTACGAGCAGAAATATAGCGGCCCGGTCACGCTTGCGACGGCCGTCGCCCACTCGCTAAACACGGTCGCCGCCCAGCTTGCGACGGAAGTCGGACCGGATCAGGTGATCAAGGTCGCCCACAGGCTTGGCATCGAATCCGATCTGCAGGCCAACGCCTCGATCGCGCTCGGTACGTCGGAAGTGTCGCTGCTGGAGCTGACCTCGGCATATGCCTCCTTCATGAACGGCGGCTTCAAGGCGACGCCGCATGTGATCACCAAGGTGACGACCGCTTCCGGCAAGGTGCTCTACCAGGCGAATTTCGACAATCCGCCGCGGGTTCTCAACGCCGACGTCGTCACCAACATGAATGCGATGATGGCTGGCGTTATCAATTTCGGCACCGGCAAATCCGCCCGCATCCCCGGCTGGCAGGCCGCCGGCAAGAGCGGCACGACGCAATCCTTCCGCGACGCGCTGTTCGTCGGCTTCACCAGCCACCTGACGACGGGCGTCTGGTTCGGCAATGACGACGGCAAATCGATGAAGAAGGTGACGGGTGGCGGACTGCCGGCCAAGGCCTGGAAGGAATTCATGGTCGCCGCCCATAAGGGCCTGAGCCCGACCCCGATCTTCGGCGGCGGCCAGATCATCGACAACAGCGTGCCGATGGCGCAATCCGCACCCGGCGCCAACCAACCGGCGACGATCGACGGTATTATTTCCGGCACGCTCGGAGGCGACGGCGGCCAGGTCGCGCATCAAGGCCAACCGACGCTCCAGCAACGGCCTGCACAGCAGCCGATCCAGCAGCAGGGCAATCAAACCGCCGCGAACGACGATCTGGAAGATCTGCCGCCCGCAAACCTGGCCAATGACAATAACCCCTACAGCGCCAACTCCTACGATACCGGCGATATCCCGCCGGCCGACATCGGCGATACCGCTCCGACACCGGCAACGGCAAGGCCGCATCGCACCTCGCTGCTGGACGTTATTCTGGGGCGATAAGACAGCGATTCCCGCGATTGTCGCTTGCATGGTCAAAGCAAGGCTGATCTGATAGATGGTCGCGCCAATTCTCCAGGTCCGCAGGCGCAATGCGGCACTGTGGAATTTGAGCGACAAACCATTCGTTTTGCTGGATTCCGGGTGATTTCCCGCCTTGCAGTCAGTAAAACCGCTACTTATATACGCGGCATCACCGCAGTCATGGCTGCGCAATCCTCAAGACCATCCCGTAAGGGGCTGTCAATGGAATGCCTGACAGGGGTTCCGATAGCTTGCTTCAAGGAGAGAATGACATGGCAAAAGTAATTGGTATCGACCTTGGAACGACAAATTCCTGCGTCGCCGTCATGGACGGTAAAGACGCGAAAGTCATCGAGAATGCCGAAGGCGCCCGCACTACCCCCTCAATGGTAGCCTTCACTGAAGACGGCGAACGTCTCGTCGGCCAGCCGGCCAAGCGCCAGGCGGTCACCAACCCCACCAATACCCTCTTCGCTGTCAAGCGCCTTATCGGCCGCCGCTACGAAGATCCGACCGTTGAAAAAGACAAGCACCTTGTTCCTTTCAATATCGTCAAGGGCGACAATGGCGACGCCTGGGTCGAAGCCCACGGCAAGGGCTATTCGCCCGCGCAGGTTTCCGCAATGATCCTTCAGAAGATGAAGGAAACCGCAGAAGCCTATCTCGGTGAAAAGGTCGAAAAGGCCGTCATCACCGTTCCGGCCTACTTCAACGACGCGCAGCGCCAGGCAACCAAGGATGCCGGCCGCATCGCCGGTCTTGAAGTCCTGCGTATCATCAACGAGCCGACCGCTGCGGCCCTCGCCTACGGCCTCGACAAGAAGGACGGCAAGACCATCGCCGTTTACGACCTTGGCGGCGGCACCTTCGATATCTCGATCCTGGAAATCGGCGACGGCGTCTTCGAAGTGAAGTCGACCAACGGCGATACCTTCCTTGGCGGTGAAGACTTCGACATGCGTCTCGTCGAATATCTCGTTGCCGAGTTCAAGAAGGACAACGGCATCGACCTCAAGGGCGACAAGCTTGCTCTGCAGCGCCTCAAGGAAGCTGCCGAAAAGGCGAAGATCGAACTGTCCTCCGCGCAGCAGACCGAAATCAACCTGCCCTTCATCACGGCAGACGCCACCGGCCCGAAGCACCTGACGCTGAAGCTGACTCGCGCCAAGCTGGAAAGCCTGGTCGACGACCTCGTGCAGCGCACCATCGCGCCGTGCAAGGCCGCCCTCAAGGATGCCGGCGTTACGGCTGCCGAGATCGACGAAGTCGTTCTCGTCGGCGGCATGAGCCGCATGCCGAAGGTACAGGAAGTCGTCAAGCAGCTGTTCGGCAAAGAGCCGCACAAGGGCGTCAACCCGGATGAAGTCGTCGCTCTCGGCGCCGCCATCCAGGCCGGCGTTCTGCAGGGCGACGTCAAGGACGTCCTGCTCCTCGACGTGACCCCGCTGTCTCTCGGCATCGAAACGCTGGGTGGCGTCTTCACCCGTCTGATCGAGCGCAACACCACGATCCCGACGAAGAAGTCGCAGACCTTCTCGACCGCCGACGACAACCAGTCGGCCGTGACCATCCGCGTCTCGCAGGGCGAGCGCGAAATGGCCGCCGACAACAAGCTGCTCGGCCAGTTCGACCTCGTCGGCCTGCCGCCGGCACCGCGCGGCATGCCGCAGATCGAAGTCACCTTCGACATCGACGCCAACGGCATCGTCCAGGTTTCGGCCAAGGACAAGGGCACCGGCAAGGAACAGCAGATTCGCATCCAGGCTTCGGGCGGTCTCTCCGACGCCGACATCGAGAAGATGGTCAAGGATGCCGAATCGCATGCTGCCGAAGACAAGAAGCGCCGCGAAGGCGTGGAAGCCAAGAACCAGGCCGAAAGCCTGATTCATTCCAGCGAGAAGTCGCTGAAGGACTTTGGCGACAAGGTCACCGAGGCCGATCGCAACGCGATCTCCGAGGCGATTGCAGCGCTGAAGACGGCAACCGAAGCATCCGAGCCGGACGCTGAAGACATCAAGGCCAAGACCCAGACGCTCATGGAAGTGTCCATGAAGCTCGGCCAGGCTATCTATGAGGCCCAGCAGTCGGAAGCTCCTTCCGCTGATGCCTCGGCAGGCGGCCACCACGACGACGTCGTCGATGCCGACTACGAGGAAATCAAGGACGAGGACGACCGCAAGCGGTCTGCATAAGCGCGAACCGAAAGGTTCTCTAGGAAACTTAGCTCCGGCTGCCTTTTGGCAGCCGGAAATCCATTTCCGGGGTCTAATCCTTAATGGCAAAAGCGGACTACTACGAGACATTGGGCGTCTCCAGGACAGCGGACGAAAAAGAGCTCAAGAGCGCTTTTCGCAAGCTGGCAATGCAATTTCATCCGGACAAGAACCCCGATGACAATGACGCCGAGCGCAAGTTCAAGGAAATCAACGAAGCCTACGAAACGCTCAAGGACCCGAACAAACGCGCGGCCTATGATCGTTACGGCCACGCCGCCTTCGAGCATGGCGGCATGGGCGGCGGCGGTTTTGGTGGCGGCGGCTTCGGCGGCGGTGGCGGTTTCTCCGACATTTTCGAGGATATCTTCGGCGAGATGATGGGCGGCGGCCGTGGCCGCGCACGCTCCTCCGGCGGTCGCGAACGCGGCGCCGATCTTCGCTACAACATGGAAATCTCGCTCGAGGAAGCATTTACGGGCAAGACCGCGCAAATCCGCGTGCCCACCTCAATCACCTGCGACGTCTGCTCCGGTTCCGGCGCCAAGCCGGGCACACAGCCGAAAACCTGCGGCACCTGCCAGGGCTCGGGCCGCGTGCGCGCCGCGCAAGGCTTTTTCTCGGTCGAACGTACCTGTCCGACCTGCCACGGCCGCGGCCAGACCATTCCAGATCCCTGCGGCAAATGCCACGGCCAAGGCCGCATCACCGAAGAGCGCTCGCTCTCAGTCAACATCCCCTCGGGCATCGAGGACGGCACCCGCATCCGCCTGCAAGGCGAAGGCGAAGCCGGCACGCGCGGCGGGCCATCGGGCGATCTCTACATCTTCCTTTCCGTCAAGCCGCATGAATTCTTCCAGCGCGATGGCGCCGACCTTTATTGCGCGGTGCCGATCTCGATGACGACGGCGGCCCTTGGCGGCACCTTCGACGTCGCGACGCTTGACGGCACGAAATCGCGCGTCACCGTCCCTGAGGGCACGCAGGTCGGCAAGCAGTTCCGCCTGAAGGCCAAGGGCATGCCGGTGCTGCGCTCCAGCCAGGTCGGCGATCTCTACATCCAGATCCAGATCGAAACGCCGCAGAAGCTGACCAAGCGCCAACGCGAGCTGCTGCAGGAATTCGAACAGATCTCCTCGAAGGACAATAATCCCGAATCAACCGGCTTCTTCGCCCGGATGAAGGATTTCTTCGACACCTTTAGCGATTAAGCAGCGAATCACACTGCTTCTCATAAAACCGGCCGGTGATTCGGCCGGTTTTTTCGTTTGCAGCCGAATCATCACCCGCCCTCATGGTTCGAGACGGCCCTGCGGGCCTCCTCACCATGAGGACTAACCCTCTCGTCCGAGTCGCAGTTCACTCCACCCTCATCCTGAGCCTGTCGAAGGGCGAGGGTGGCCCAATGCCGCTCCGAACGATCTACGCCGAGAACAACCGGCAAAATCCTTGCACTCGGGCGGGGTTCGGCATACCCCTCGGCCATCGACACGAATCCGGATGACCGATGCCGCACAAGGTTTTCATCTCGCGCCTGAAGCTGACCGACTTTCGCAATTATGCGGCGGCGGCGCTGACGCTTGACGAGCGGCATGTGGTGCTGACCGGCGACAACGGCGCCGGCAAGACCAATCTGATGGAGGCGGTCTCGCTACTCTCGCCCGGGCGCGGCCTGCGGCGTGCGGCCTATGCGGATGTCGTCCGCGTCGCTGCACCGAACGGGTTTTCGATCTTTGCCGAGCTTGAGGGCATGGAGGACACTGTCGAAATCGGCACCGGCGTCGACACGAGCGACGAGACGACGGCGCGCAAGCTCCGGATCAACGGCACGCCGGCCAAGACGGTCGACGAGCTGACCGATCATCTGCGCGTGCTGTGGCTGACGCCGGCCATGGACGGGCTGTTTACCGGCGGCTCCTCCGAGCGCCGCCGTTTTCTCGACCGGCTGGTACTATCGCTCGATCCGGCGCATGGCCGCCGCGCCAGCGATTTCGAGCGCGCCATGCGCAGCCGCAACAGGCTTTTGTCCGAAAGCCGCTTCGATCCCTCCTGGCTTGCCGGCATCGAGGAACAGATGGCGAGCCTCGGCATTGCCATGGCGCTTGCCCGGCAGGAGATGCTCGGCCTTCTCACCCGGTTGATCGCCGAGACGCGTGAGGCGACGCCCTTTCCTTCGGCGGCACTTGAGCTTTCCGGTTTTCTCGACGGACAGTTCGACCGCCCTGCACTCGATCTCGAGGATGCTTACGCCGGGATGCTGCGCGAAGGGCGGTACCGCGACGCGGCCGCCGGGCGCACGCTGGATGGACCGCACCGGACAGATCTCCTGGTGCGCCATCGCGAGAAGGACATGGAGGCGGAACGCTGCTCGACGGGCGAGCAGAAAGCGCTGCTGGTCGGCCTCATCCTCGCCCATGCTCGCCTCGTCGGCAATCTCACCGGCCATGCACCGGTCCTTCTGCTCGACGAAATCGCGGCACATCTGGACGAAGGCCGACGCGCCGCCCTCTTCGACCTGATCGACAGGCTCGGCGGACAGGCTTTCATGACCGGCACCGACAGGGCGATGTTTTCAGCACTTGGCGAGCGGGCGCAATTCTTTACCGTCGCGCATGGCGGCATTACAAAATCGTAGCGGCGAATTTTCTGCGGAGCGTGATATTATCATTGCCATGGACCCTTTGACCCCAGACGAAATCGCCCGTTATCAGCGCCATATCCTGCTTCCCGAAGTGGGCGGCGCGGGCCAACAGAAATTGAAGGCGGCGCACGTTCTGGTGATCGGCGCCGGCGGGCTCGGCGCACCTGTACTGCAATATCTCGCCGCCGCCGGCGTCGGCACCATCGGCATTGCCGATGACGACCGCGTCTCGCTCTCCAACCTGCAACGGCAAGTGATCCACGATACCGGCACGATCGGCGAGCTGAAGACGCAGAGTGCGGCCGACGCCATCGCGCGGCTTAACCCGCATGTACGCACGATCCGTTTCGAGGAGCGTTTTTCGACGGAGACCGCCGCGCGGCACCTCGCCGGCTTCAACCTCGTCGTCGACGGCTCCGACAATTTCGATACGCGCTATGCCGCCGCCGATGCCGCCGAACTGGCCCGCCTGCCGCTGGTGACCGGTGCAGTCGGCCGGTTCGACGGATCGGTGACGACGCTAAAGCCCTACGAGGACGGTGCGGACGGTGCCCTGAACCCCGGTTACCGCGACCTCTTTCCGACGCCGCCGCCCGAGGGCCTCATCCCCGCCTGCGCCGAGACCGGCATCATCGGTGCGCTCACCGGCGTCATCGGCACGCTGATGGCGATGGAAGCCATCAAGCTGATCACCGGCACCGGCGAACCGCTGATCGGCCGGCTGCTGCTCTATGACGGCCTTGCCGCCCGCTTCGATACGATCCGCTATCGCCGCAAGCGCGCCAGGGCCGCCGCCGAATGAGCGATGTTACCATTCAGTGCCTCGACGACAGCTTCGAGCATTGGGATGAGCTGCTCGCGCTCATCCTTTCCTCCTTCGCCTATATGAACGGCCGGATCGACCCGCCCTCCTCGGCGCTATCGCTGACACCGCAATCACTGAAGGAAAAAGCGGGGACTGAGATCAGCTATATCGCGCTCGACGGCAATCGATTAGCTGGCTGCATATTCTGCCGCCCAGAGGCCGAGAGCCTCTATATCGGCAAGCTTGCCATCCTGCCGTCGGAGCAGGGCAAAGGGATCGGCCGACAGCTATTGACGCTTGCGGAGACAACGGCGCTGGAGCGCGGGCTCAACGCATTGCGGCTGGAAACACGGATCGAGCTGACCGACAATCACGCGACTTTCGCACGCTGGGGATTCCGGAAAACTGCCGAGAACCGTCATGCGGGTTTCGATCGCACGACATCGATCGAGATGCGCAAGACTCTAATCTGAGGCACGTAGCTAGGCCACGGCCACGATGACGTGAGCTTGAATTTTGGCGGCAACAGCGCCCTCGCTATGCCTGCCTGTAATCACGGATGTGGCATAGTCGGTTGCGGCGTTCAGTTTTCCCGCTTCCCTCGCCTCGATCTCGTTGCGAAGAAGAGTTCCCTGACAATAGGCAACGGCCGGTATGCGCGGCGAGGATGCACGGCTTTGTTCGGCTCTCGTCTCAATCATCACCCGGGAGAAACCTGCCTCCTCCAGCTCGCTGCGGATCAGTGCCGTATCGTGGTAGCCGTGCGGCGTGCGTGCCAGAAAGCGCGGCGGATCTTTCGGAAACATCTCAGCGAGAGCATTCGTCACGTCATTCGCAAATACATTTTCCTCAATCCGATCCCATACGTTGAATAGAAAATGCCCTCCGGGCTTCAGGACCCGCTTTGCTTCGCGGTAGGCAGATACGCGGTCGGGAAAGAACATCGCGCCGAACTGACAGCAAACGAGATCGAAGGCCGCATCTTCGAACGGCAATGCCATAGCATCCGCCTGATGCCATTGGATGCGACTGTCGGGACCTTGTCTCGAAGCGGCATAGTCGAGCATCGGCTGGTTGAGATCGGTGACGATATAGCTTGCGTCGGAGGATAGTTTAGGCGCCAACAAGCGGGTCACGACCCCAGTGCCCGCGGCGATCTCCAAGACGGCACTTGGCGCCAGGGACGCTGCTCGTCGTGCAAGATCCACGGCGAACGGCTCGAAAATCAACGGCACCATATAGCGGTCGTAGTTTTCCGGGATAGAGCCGGCGAATACTTTGTCCGTTTCCAGCATTGCCATCACCCGTCGTGCGTTTGATAGCCCGCGAGTATAGCACATAATTGTCCGCTTGGTCGTTTTCGACCGAAGGCGATCTAGCTCAGCGGAACGGCAGAACGCGATTCGGCGGGCGGTGGCCGTCGATGAAGGTGCGGATGTTGATGATCACCTTGTCGCCCATGTCGATGCGGCTTTCGAGCGTGGCCGAGCTCATATGCGGCAGCAGGACGACCTTGCCCTCGTTGGCGAGCTTCACCAGTTTCGGATTGACGGCCGGCTCGTTCTCGAAAACGTCGAGGCCGGCGCCGGCGATCTTGCCCTCGCGCAGGATCTTGATGAGCGCCGTCTCGTCGATGACGTCGCCGCGCGACGTGTTGACGATGTAGCTGGTCGGCTGCAGCAGCGCGAGCCGCCGCGCCGAGATCAGGTGGAAGGTCGCAGGCGTCGACGGGCAATTGACCGAAACGATATCGACGCGAGCCAGCATCTGGTCGAGGCTGTCCCAATAGGTCGCCTCGAGCTCGTCTTCCGTTGCCGTGCTGACGCGCTTGCGGTTGTGATAGTGGATTGATAGGCCGAAGGCCTTGGCGCGGCGGGCGACGGCGGTGCCGATGCGGCCCATGCCGACGATGCCGATGCGCTTGCCGTGAATGCGGCGGCCGAGCATCCAGGTGGGCGACCAGCCGGCCCATTCGCCGGGCTTGTCCGTCAGCACCCGCGCACCTTCGGCAAGCCGACGCGGCACGGCAAGAATCAGCGCCATGGTCATGTCGGCCGTGTCCTCGGTGAGCACGTTCGGTGTGTTGGTGACCGTAATGCCCTTGCGGGCGGCGGCTTCGACGTCGATATGGTCTGTGCCGTTGGAAAAGCTGGCGATCAGCTTCATCTGCGGTCCGGCTTCCTCGATCAGCGCCGCGTCGATACGGTCGGTGACCGTCGGCACCAGCACATCGACCGTCCGCACGGCTTCGGCGAGCTCTGCCTGCGTGCGCGGCACGTCGTCAATGTTGAGTTCGGCATCGAACAGCTCGCGCATCCGCGTCTCGACCGCATCGGGCAGTTCGCGCGTGACGTAGACCTTCGGTTTTTTCTTCGTCGTCATGGCGAGCGCGGGTGCCTTGTTCAGATGTTTTTAACCAAGAAGCAGGATAATTTTCCCGTTCCGGGCATTTCTACCAGACCCGCAGGCGAAGACAAACAAAACTCGCTGGCGGCGCCGAGGATTTGCCGATGGTCGGAGCAAATAGGCAGCCTGACAGCGCCTTGATCATGATGAACGAACGGAAACCCCTATGCGTGGCAAAGTATTGAAGTCCTGCGCTGTTTTCGCGATCGGCCTGATGATGGCCGGCGCCACCGCCGATCTTGCCGCGGCCCAGGCCGCCAAGGGACCGAGCGGATTGCCGCTGCCGCGCTTCGTCACGCTGAAGTCGAAGCGCGTCAACCTGCGCGTCGGACCAAGCGCGGACTATGCCGTCTCGTGGCTCTATCTCAAGCAGGGCTTGCCGGTCGAGATCATCCAGGAATACGACAATTGGCGGCGCGTGCGTGACGCCGACGGCACCGAGGGCTGGGTCAACCAGTCGCTGCTGTCCGGCCAGCGCTCGGCGCTGGCAGCCCCATGGATGAAGGGCAAGGGTAAGGCAGTGTTCGTCAACATGCGCCGCGATGCCCAACCGTCCGGCACCGTCATCGCCAAGCTTCAGCCGGGCGTAATGATGAACGTCCGCGAATGCACCGGCGACTGGTGCCTTGCGACCGCCGACGGCACGGAGGGCTGGGTGGCACAGTCCGAGATCTGGGGTGCTTATCCCGGCGAAGCCTTCAAATAAGCAGCCCTCAAGCTTCGTGACAGCCGCGGCTGCGTGACGTTCGCGGCGCGGCAATTGCCTGGCATCGGAAGCGGAAAGCGGTGATCGTGGACAATATCGTCGGGATTCTCGGCCTTGCCGTCGTCCTGTTCGCATCGACCAATATCGACGACATCTTCGTGTTGCTCGGCTTCTTCGTCGATCCAAAATTCCGCACCCGACAGATCGTGATCGGCCAGTATCTCGGCATTGCCGCCCTTTGCGGCGTAAGCCTGCTGGCCTCCATGATCTCCCTTGTCATTCCCGCTGCCTATATCGGCCTCCTCGGCTTGGCGCCGATCTTTCTTGGCCTGAAAAAGCTGTGGGAGTGGAGGAAAGGCTCCGAGATCGACCACGATCCGGAGGATCATAGCGGTGCATCTATCGGGCACGGCAAGATCGCAGCAGTCGCGATGGTGACGATCGCGAATGGCGGCGACAATATCAGCATCTACACACCACTCTTTGCCACGCGCACCATGGGCGAAATCGCGGTGATCGCCGTCGTCTTTACCGTCCTGACGACCCTATGGCTCAGTGCGGCGCATTTTCTGATCAATCATCCGAGAATCGGCGCACCGATCAGACGCTACGGGCATCGAGTCGTACCCATCATGCTCGTGGCGCTCGGAACACTCATCCTTTACGAGGCCGGAACCATTCGGTTGTTGTGCCGATAGCGCCCCTTAGTTCGACAAAAAACCGCCCGCAACGATCTGTTGAGGACGGTTTCAATTCGATTGGAAGCGCGTGAGGACTTTTAGAGAAGCCCGAATTCCCTGGCGGCTTCCGACAATGATTTCATCGGCCGGGGGCCGATCTGCTCGATGACGATCGCAGCTGCGAGGTTGCCGAGCTTGCCGCAATCTTCAAGGCTGCGACCCTGGGTATAGCCGAAGAGGAAACCGGCGGCGAAGAGATCACCGGCGCCGGTGGTGTCGACACGCTCCTCGATCGGGTGGGCATCGACGACATAGCGCTCATTGCCGCGCACGATGACGGCCCCGTCCTTGCCGGTGGTGACGGCCGCGATCTTGCAGTCGGCGGCGATCAGTTGCAGCGCCGTGTCGAAATCCTCGGTCTCGTAGAGCGACAGGGCCTCGTCACGATTGGCAAAGACGATATCGACGGTACCAGAGCGCATCAGGTCGAGGAATTCGCCGCGATACCGGCCGACGCAAAAACTGTCGGAGAGCGTCATCGACACTTCCCGGCCATGGGCATGGGCAATGCGGGCACATTCGCGGATCGCTTCCTTGGCGCGCGGCGGATCCCAGAGATAGCCTTCGAAATAGGTGACCTTGGCATCGGCGACGACATCGGGTTCGACATCTTCCGGGCCAAGCTCGACACAGGCGCCGAGATAGGTGTTCATCGAGCGCTCGCCGTCTTCAGTCACGAAGATCATCGAGCGGGCGGTCGGCGGGAACGTGCCCTTCGGCCTCGTCTCGTAATGCACGCCCTGGGCGCGGATGTCGTGCTCGAAGATCTCCCCGAGCTGGTCTTCCGCGACCTTACCGAAATAGGCGGCCCTGCCGCCGAAATTCGCCACGCCCGCCGCCGTATTGCCGGCGCTGCCGCCGGAGGCTTCAAGCGCCGGACCCATGCGCGAGTAGAGAAGTTCGGCACGCTCGGCATCGATGAGATTCATCGCCGCCTTGGTGATCTTGTTGTCGATCAGGAATTGATCGTCGCAGCGCGCGATAATGTCGACGATAGCATTGCCAACGGTCAGTACATCGAAACGAGTCATCAAAAAGGAGCCCCGGTATTGGTGATAGCCGTTAATCGGTATTATCGGTTTTTCGCAAGTTTGGAAGAAGAATCCGCTTATCGCCGGACAACTAAATTCCGATCAGTCATTTGCCTGTCACTTTCCATCTGTAAATGCTTATCAAGCGGCTGGCATGGGACGTTCTCAAGGCATCCAAGGCCAGTCTGGGAAGGTATGATACCTTCCGCCTCACCGGTACGCGCGCCGACCACGGATGAACTGGCGGCTTGTGCACCGGGAGGACTCCGGCGGGAACCGGACGCTGAAAAGCGGGCATAGCCCGCTTTTTTTGTGCCAGCCTGCTTTTCGGCTTTCCACGATGCGGCAAGCTGTTACAACTCTGGGATCATATCCTTGGATCCCACGCCAGATACTCCTTGCCAGCATGTCCGAAATCTTTTCCGATGTTCTCCCGGTTTTCCTGCTGATCCTTGTCGGCTGGGTGATCGTGCGTACCGGCATATTGACGGCCAGTGTCGGCGAGGCGATGAGCGAGTTCGTCTTCAAGATCGCCGTGCCGCTCCTGCTGTTTCAGACCATCGCGGAAGCGGATTTTCGCGGTGCTTCGCCATTCCGGCTGTGGGCCGCCTATTTCGCCGGCGTTGCGGTTACCTGGACGGCCGGCCATCTGGTGGCGACGCGGCTGTTCGGGCGGGATGCCCGCATCGGGGTGCTCGCCGGCGTGTCCTCCGCCTTCGCCAACACCATTTTCATCGGCCTGCCGCTGGTGGGACGCACGGTCGGCCCTGATGGCATCATGGCGATGTCGATCCTGATTGCCGTGCATCTGCCGACCATGATGATCGCCGGCACGCTGCTGATGGAACAGGCCGAACGCAAGGAAAATGGCGGCGCCGGCCGCAGCACGATCGAGCTCCTGCAACAGGTCGGCAAAAACCTCATCCGCAATCCGCTGGTCATCGGGCTTCTCGGCGGGCTTGTCGTCCACCTCATCGGCATTCCCTTGCCGGCAACGCTTGGCACCGTCGTCGACAACATCGCCAATATCGCCGGCCCGGCCGCCTTGATTTCGCTCGGCATGGCGCTCCGGCAATATGGGGTTTCGGGTAATCTCGGCATCGCCAGCGTCATGGCGGCCTTCAAGCTCGTGCTCCTGCCGGCTTGCGTGCTTGCAGCAAGCTATCTTCTCGGCCTCAGCCAGGAATGGCGGGCCGCCCTGGTGCTGACTGCCGCCGTTCCAACGGGCGTAAACGCCTGGCTGATTGCCAATCGCTTCGGCGTCGGCCACAGTCTCGCTGCATCGACGATCACGCTGACGACCGCGCTCGGCGCATTCTCAGTGTCACTTTGGGCCTATTTGCTCGGCTAGGGTATGCCGCATGCTTATGCGGATTCATCTCCGCCCGATGCTGCGACGATATATCTCCGCCTTCGGAGAAGCAGGCAGGAAAATGGTCATATATTTGCACATCGCCACCGCTATGGATGGAGCGCAGCAAAGGATGGAACCATGAATATTGCAGCGCCACTCACCACCAATCCGGCTTCGGCCTATGCGCAGAAGGTTTTCGTGCTGCAGGGCGGCGGTGCGCTCGGCTCCTATCAGGCGGGCGCCTTCGAGGCGCTGAGGGAACAGAATATCGAGCCGGACTGGATCGCCGGCATCTCGATCGGCGCCATCAACGCCGCGATCATGGCGGGCAACGTGCCCGGCGAACGGCTGGAGAAGCTACGCTCCTTCTGGAACAAGGTCAGCGTCCAGATGCCGGTCGACCTCCTGATGGAGAAGCAGCGCAACACCAATCCCTTTTACCGCACCGTCAGCAGCTGGTGGGTCTCCACCTTCGGCGTACCCGGCTTCTTTTCGCCCTGGCAGATCCCATCCTGGTTTCAGGCGCGCGGTTCGGCGGGTGCGACCAGCATCTACGATACCGAGCAACTGCGCCAGACCCTGCTCGACCATGTCGATTTCGACCGCATCAACCACGGTCCGGTCCGGCTCAGCCTCGGCGCCGTCAATGTCCGCACTGGCAATTTCGCCTTCTTCGACAACCGGGACGTCCAGATCAAGCCCGAGCACGTCATGGCAAGCGGCGCGCTGCCGCCCGGCTTCCCGGCCATCAAGATCGGCAGCGAATACTACTGGGACGGCGGCCTGGTCTCCAACACGCCGCTGACCTACGTGCTGCGCAATGGCGCAGACGTCGATACGGTGGTCTTCCAGGTCGACCTCTTCAGCGCGGCCGGCCCGCAGCCGCAGGATCTCGAAGAGGTGGAGGAGCGGCGCAAGGACATTACCTATTCCAGCCGCACCCGGCTCAATACCGACCTGTTTCTCGAGCGCCACCGCCTGCGCCGCACCATCTCGGAGCTTTACGCGCGCCTGCCGGAAGAAGCCAAGGCCGACCCCGCGATCCAGAAGCTGAAGGCGCAATGCTCGGACTACGGCGTTACCATCATCCACCTGATCTACCGCAATAAGCAGTTCCGCTCACATTCGAAGGATTACGAATTCTCGGCGCTGTCGATGCACGAGCATTGGGAGACGGGCCTGCGCGATGCGCGCAAGGCACTGCTGGCGGAGGATTGGCGCGTACCGCCGAACGCCGAGGACGGGCTCAAAGTCTATGACATCGACCAGAGAACGCGGTCGCGCCGGCATTCGGTCTGAAGAGCCACCCGAACGGCAAAAACCCGGCCGAGACGGCCGGGTTTTTGGCAATCATTCGCCTGGAATTGCTCTAGTTCGTCGCAGCCGGCGCCGGCGCTGCATTCGGGTCCGGCAGCGGCACCGGCGTATCAGCCAGCGTGCGCAGATAGGCGATCAGGTCGGCGCGGTCCTTTTCCTTCGGCAGGCCGGCAAAGCCCATGGCCGTTCCGGAAATGAACTTCTTCGGCGCGGCTACGAAGTGATAAAGATGATCGTAGGTCCACTTCTCCGCGCCGTCCTTGGAAAAGCCTTTGATGGCGGCGGAATAGGCAAAGCCCTCATGTTCGGCGACCGGACGGTCGACGATGCCCCAGAGATCGGGGCCAACCTTGTTTGGCCCTCCCTTTTCCCCGGAATGACAGGCCTGACACTTCTTGAAGATCGTTTCGCCGACCTTGGCGTCTGCCGTCTGCAGCAATTGCGCGATCGGCGTTTCCTTTGCCTCGGCAGCCTTGCCGCCGGCATCCCCGGCCGGTGCTTCGGCGGCGACAATTTCGAAGCCGGGCTTTTCCGGCGTCTCTGAATGGAAAATAAATCCTGACGCGAGCGACACGGACTTCAGCACGAAAAGTGTGGCTAGAAGTGCCCCGACACCCATGTTCACGTAGGATGAATTCATCTGCTATGCTCCCCTCGCCTCCGGCAGTGACTGCCGGCCCATCTTGAATTCGCGCGAAACCTATGTCTTTTGGCTGTTTCTTGCAACTCTGTAAACGGTCTCCACCATGAGACGTTTTGACACTTTTACGGCGAGAATAGAAGGCCCAACGATGACAGATTCCAACTTAGACAAGACGCTGGTGCTCATTCCGGCCCGGATGGCCTCCACGCGCCTGCCGGGCAAACCGCTCGCCGATATTTGCGGCCTGCCAATGATCGTACAGGTTGCCAAGCGCGCGCGCGAGGCGGCGATCGGTCGCATCGTCGTCGCCGTCGATCATGACGATACCTATGCCGCCGTTGCCAATGCCGGTTTCGATGTCGTCATGACGGGCATGGATCATCAATCCGGCTCCGATCGCATCCATGAAGCGCTGCGGGCCGTGGATCCGGATGGCCGCGCCGAGATCATCGTCAATGTCCAGGGCGACCTGCCGACCATCGATCCCGAAACCATCCGCGCCTCGCTGCGCCCGCTCGAAAACCCTGCCGTCGACATCGCGACGCTGACCGTCGAGATCAAGGACGAGGAAGAAAAGACCTTGCCGAGCGTCGTCAAGGTCGTCGGCTCTGCTATTTCCGAAAGCCGGCTGCGCGCACTCTACTTTACCCGCGCCACCGCCCCTTACGGCAAGGGGCCGCTCTATCATCACATCGGCCTCTATACCTATCGCCGCGCCGCACTGGAAAAGTTCGTCAGCCTCGGCCCTTCGCCGCTGGAAAAGCGCGAATCGCTGGAGCAATTGCGGGCGCTGGAAGCCGGCATGCGTATCGATGTCGAGATCGTTGACACGATCCCGCTCGGTGTCGATACTGCCGCCGACCTCGAAAAGGCCCGACGCATCCTTTCCGGCGCCTCTCGCTGACATCCCCCCTTAAAGGCAGTCCCATGACCACCAAGACCAACAAGATCTCCTTCCAGGGCGAGTATGGCGCCAATTCCGACATGGCCTGCCGCGACATGTTCCCGACGATGGAACCGCTGCCGTGCCAGACCTTCGAGGACGCCTTCACCGCAGTCGATAGCGGCGAGGCCGATCTCGGCATGATCCCGATCGAAAACACGATCGCCGGCCGCGTTGCAGACATCCACCACATGCTGCCCGAATCGCACCTGCATATCGTCGGCGAATATTTCATGCCGATCCGCTTCCAGCTGATGGTGCTGCCGGGCGTCAAGAAGGAAGAGATCCGCACCGTCCATAGCCACATCCACGCGCTCGGTCAGTGCCGCAAGATCGTGCGCGCCAACGGCTGGAAGCCGGTCATCGCCGGCGATACAGCGGGCGCAGCCAAGCTGGTGCAGGAAACCGGCGACCGTACGATGGCGGCGCTGGCGCCGCGGCTGGCCGCCGACCTTTACAAGCTCGATATCGTCGCGGAAAATGTCGAGGATACCGAGGACAACGTAACGCGCTTCGTCATCCTGTCGCGCGAGGAGAAATGGGCGGAGCGCAGCTCGCCGGAAGAGAAGATCGTCACGACCTTCGTCTTCAACGTCCGCAACATTCCGGCCGCCCTCTACAAGGCGCTCGGCGGCTTTGCCACCAACGGCATCAACATGACGAAGCTGGAAAGCTACCAGCTCGGCGGCCGTTTTGTAGCGACGCAGTTCTACGCCGATATCGAGGGCCATCCGACCGACGCGAATGTGCAACGCGCGCTGGAGGAATTGCGGTTCTTCTCGGAGAAGGTCCGGATATTGGGGGTCTATAAGGGACATCCGATGCGGGGGCAGCTTTAATAGCTGCCGCGAGCTCGGGGGCCACCTCGTCCTTCGAGGCTTCGCTCTTTGAGCTCCGCACCTCAGGATGAGGTGGAGCACGCCGCGCGGCTGAGCGCAAAATACCAGCCCTCATGGTGAGGAGGCCCAAAGGGTCGTCTCGAACCACGAGGGCGGGTGACTGCTATGCAGCTTACTTATCCGGCTCGCAAACCCTCAGCCTATGACCATCCGGATCCAACACGACGAAAGTCGGGCCGAAATCCAGCGTCGTCAGCTCCTGCGCGACCGGCAGGCCACGTGCCTTCCAGTCCTTGTAATGTGCCGCCACCGCCCCTTCGCCCTCGACCATGAAGGCGAGTTCGCCGCGGCTGCCGATGGCCGACGGCTGCGGTTCGACGCTGCTACGGCGCCAGAGGCCCAGGGTGAAACCGTTGTCGAGCGGGAAGGCCACGAAATTCGGCGCGGCAACGGCCGGCTCGCGGCCGAGCAGATCGCGATAGAAGGGTATGCTTTCGGCCGGGTCCTTGACGTAGAAGATAATGAGATTCGGGCTGGTCATTGGGATATTCCTCCTGATGTTAGGGATATGACGGCAATATCGGTCCCGGCCGACAGGTCATGACGGACCTTGCCGGAGCAAATGATTGTCGAAAGGTTGACTGGGATGCTTCTCAGATGCGCCTATCGCAGGCAGCTGTCCTCGCGATACGGGGCGCACCCGTCGAGAAAACCGAGATCGCGTTTCATAAAGTCGGGTGTTTCGTCGAGATCGAGGCGAGAACTGTGCCGCGCGAAACGGCCAAGTGCCGCCTGCGCAAGCCGTTGCAGCCAAGCCTGCGCCAGCGACGCATCAACTGCAGAACGATGCGTGTCCTCTCTGGCGATGAAACTGGGGCTTTCCATGATCGGTCCTCCTTCCTGTGTGGAATAGGAGCGATAATAACCGTCCATACTGACAGTTTCTGGCAGTAGTATGCTGCTCAGGGATCAATCGTGGACCATGCCCTGCTGCTTGTGCCATTCCTTCGCCAGCACGACGCGTCGTCGCGGGTAGCGGGTCTCGAGCACCGCGAAATCGACAATGCGATCGGCGCGGAAATGACGAAAATCCTGGCGCAGTTCGCACCAGCCCATGACCATGCGGACTTCATCGAAATAGCCGAGCGCAAAGGGCCAGATGCGCCGGGTCGAAATGGTTCCATTCACATCGCCATAGGTGAGCTGCACGATGCGTTCGGAGCGGATCGCCTTGCGCATGAGGGAGAGGTCGGCCTTATCCTCCAGCGCGCGGCGGGTAGCGACGACCAGCGTCGCCTGCTCGACCGTCTCGCGCATGTCATCGGGCAGGACGGCGGCGATCTTGGCAAGCGCATCCGCGCCGGCGGCGGCAAGGCGCTCGTCCGCCGCGCGCGCCACCCAGCGGGAGCCGAGCACCAAGGCTTCGATCTCGTCCTGGGAGAACATCATCGGCGGCAGCATGAAGCCGGGTTTCAGGACATAGCCGATGCCCGGCTCGCCCTCGATCATGGCACCCTGCGACTGAAGGCTGGCGATATCGCGATAGAGCGTACGCAGGCTGACGCCGGTTTCACCCGCCAGAACCGCGCCGCTGACCGGACGGCGATAGCGCCGGAGCGTCTGCAACAGGGTCAGCAAGCGTTCCGAGCGCGCCATGACAAAGGAGGACCTATCGTTTCCATTCCACCCAGTCGCGCATCAGGCGATGGGCGATGGCGCCCTTGGGCGGGGAGGTATTGCCGGAGGCCGAGACGCGATCGAGCATCTCGAGCGTTTCTTCCGGCGTGAACCAGCGGCAATCGTCGAGCTCGGTGGCGTCGATATGAATCTCCGTCGACTTCGCCTCGGCATAGCAGCCGATCATCAGGGAATGTGGCATCGGCCAGGGCTGCGAGGCGTGGTAACGCACGCGGCCGGTCTGGATGCCCGATTCTTCATGCGTCTCGCGGCGCACGGCATTCTCGATGGTTTCGCCCGGCTCGACGAAACCGGCGAGACAGGAATACATGCCCGGCGCGAAATGGTGGCTGCGGCCGAGCAAGCAGAGATTTCTCTCCTCGTCGACCGTCAGCATGATGACGACGGGATCGGTGCGCGGGAAGATCATGTGTTCGCAGGCGGTACAGACCCGCTTGTAACCGCCGATGCGGCTTTCCATCACCGAGCCGCAGCGGCCGCAGAAGCGGTTGTCGCTGTTCCAGCGGATGAGGCTCATGCCCTGCGCCGCCTCGCCGAGAATTTCGCCTTCAAGCAGGAAATCGCGCCAAAGCGAGCGCATGTCGGCGGGCTTGTAGTGGCTGGCAAGCTCGTCGGCATTGATCCGCACCGGCACGGCCAGCCGCGGCTCGCCGGTCTTGCGGTAGCCGAGCAGTACGGCCGCTTCCCAGTCGGGATCGAGCTCCTGCAATTCGTAGCGCGCAAACAGCGGATCGAGTACCTGCCCGTCATGCTTCAGAACCAGCTTGTCCCTGGCAAAAGCAAGGATATGCGTGCCTTCCTTCGAAAGTGCGCGCTGGATCGTTTCCTCGTCACGATGCTCGGCGTCCCGGTTTAGCTGGTTTTCCGCAAAGGCGGTGAGGCTGCTGGCTTCCGGGTGAGGCGCATCCGAAGAGAAGATCGAGTGGTTCATTGTGAAAGCGTGTCCCGCAACTTGGCTATGAAGCTGTTCATGTCTTCGTCCGTATAGGGTTCCGCCTTGCCGTGGCCCCAGATCGGACCGGGCCAGTTCGCGTCCCCTTCGAACCGTGCAATCACATGAACATGAAGCTGTCGGACGATATTTCCAAGAGCCCCGACGTTGATTTTTGTCGCCCCGGTCACCGTCTTCAGGGCAGCGGCCACCTTGTTGGTCTCGAAGGTCAGCAGAACCTGGTCTAGCGGTGTCAGTTCGAATATTTCCGATATGCCGGGCCGGCGGGGCACCAGCACCAGCCACGGCCAGCGGCTGTCCTTCGACAGGCGCACGTCGCAAAGGCCGGTGATCGTCACGGAAACGCTGTCATTCGCCAGACGATCGTCGAGCGTAAATTCCTTCAATGAGTGATCCTCCGGTGTTTTTTCAAATGTTTAGCAGTTTTTTTTGGCCTTGGCTTGCTTTTGATGACGATATTGCCGATATGTGCCTCCGGGAGGTTGGTGGTGGACGAGCCACTCGCCAACCGGGTCAGGTCCGGAAGGAAGCAGCCCCAACGAGCCCGGCACGGGTCATCGTGCCAGCCTCCCACCCTTTTTGAAAGCAAGGCCCGGCTTTCTGCGGGCAATAAGCAGGGCCATGAGCGACACCGAGCGACAAGCAAAAGATGCCGCTTCGACCGGCACCGGTTACCGGGTGCTGGCCCGCAAATATCGGCCCAAGGATTTCACAGACCTGATGGTCGGCCAGGAGCCGATGGTTCGCACGCTGACCAATGCGTTCGAGACCGGTCGTATTGCCCAGGCCTATATGCTGACTGGCGTGCGCGGTGTCGGCAAGACGACGACGGCCCGTATTCTGGCGCGCGCGCTGAACTATCGAACCCCTGAAATCGATCGACCGACCATCGACCTGCGCGAGCCCGGCGAACATTGCCAGGCGATCATGGAAGGCCGGCATGTCGACGTCATCGAGATGGATGCCGCCTCCCATACCGGCATCGACGATATCCGCGAGATCATCGAGCAGGTGCGCTACCGTCCGGTTTCGGCGCGCTACAAAGTTTACATCATCGACGAAGTGCACATGCTGTCGACGGCCGCCTTCAACGGATTGTTGAAGACACTGGAAGAGCCGCCGGAGCATGTGAAGTTCATCTTCGCCACCACCGAAATTCGCAAAGTGCCGATCACGGTCTTGTCGCGCTGCCAGCGCTTCGATCTGCGCCGCATCAGCGCCTCGGATCTTGTGGGACTGTTCACCACCATCGCCGGCAAAGAAGGCATCGAGGCGGAGCCGGAAGCGCTCGCCATGATCGCCCGCGCCGCCGAGGGATCGGCCCGTGACGGCCTGTCGCTGCTCGACCAGGCAATCGCGCATGGCAGCGGCGTGGTCGTGGCCGACGCCGTTCGCTCGATGCTGGGTCTTGCTGACCGCGCCCGCATCGTCGATCTCTTCCACCACATCATCAAGGGCGATGTCGCAGCCGCTTTGGCGGAATTCAACAGCCAGTATGAGGCAGGCGCCAATCCCGTCGTCGTACTGACAGACCTTGCCGATTTCACCCATCTCGTCACCCGCCTGAAATATGTGCCTGACGCTGCCAACGATCCATCGCTGAGCGAAGTCGAGCGCAACAAGGCCGCGGAATTCGCGCAAGGCGTCGCCGTGACGACGCTGTCGCGCATCTGGCAGATGCTCCTGAAGGGCATACCGGAGACGGAAAGCGCTGCGCGCACGGCCGGTGCCGCCGAAATGGTGCTGATCCGGCTGGCGCATGCCGCCCATCTGCCGGCGCCGGAAGACGCGGCGCGGCGGCTTGCCGAATTCTCCGACGGCAATGGCAATGGCGGCGTGCGTCCCTCGCCCAGCGGTCATGGCAATGGCGGCGGAACGCAGGTTTCTTATCAAGGCAATGTGATGGCCCGCGCCGTCGAGACAGCTCCGCCGCGACCGACGCCACAGGCGCCTGTCGCCATGCTGCGCGCGGTTCCGAATACGCAGCCGGACTCCGCCCCCGTCGGTCGCATCGAACAGAAGCCGGTTGAAGCGCCGAAGCCGCTGATTGCCATCAATTCAATGACCGACATTGCCGAACTGGCCGGCCAGAAGCGCGATCCGAAACTGAAAGCGATGGTGCGCAGCTTCGTTCGTCCGGTGCGGCTGGAACCGGGTCGGCTCGATGTCAGCCTGACGCCGGGCGCGCCGGGCACGCTCTTGAACGAGCTTGCCGTCAAGCTGAAGGAATGGACCGGCATCCACTGGATCGTCAGCCTCAGCCGCGACGAAGGCGAGCCGACAGTGGTGGAAGCCGAAGCGAATGCGCAGCGGCAGCGGGTTGCCGATGCTCGGCAAGACCCCGACGTCGCGGCGATCCTGTCGCAATTTCCAGGCGCCAAGATCATCGACGTTCGCGTGCGTGCGCCGGATGTGGAGGAAGAGGAACAGGTCGCCGCACCGGCCGCCGCCGAATCCGACGAAGGCGATATTCTGCCGGGCGACGACATCGAATTCTAAGGGCACGATACCGAACCAAAGAGCCACGCCGTAAAATCTGTTGGGCGGCTTTCGAAACACATTGTACTAAATCATAATGAAAGACGCGGAAGAAGGACGAGCGACGATGCGCGACATCATGGGCATGATGGGCAAAGTGAAGGAAATGCAGGCCAAGATGGAGAAGATGCAGGCGGAGATCGCCGACATCCGCGTCGAAGGCAAGGCAGGCGGCGGCCTCGTCACCGTCACCGTCAACGGCAAGGGCCTGATGCTGGGCATCAAGATCGATCCGTCGCTCTTCAAGGAAGACGACGTCGAAATCCTCGAGGACCTGATCGTCGCCGCCAACAAAGACGCCCAGGACAAGGCCGAGGCGATCACCGCCGAAAAGACCCGCGAACTCACCGCCGGCCTGCCGATCCCGCCCGGCTTCAAGATGCCTTTCTGATTGGCACACTCCTGAAAAGATTCAGCGCACCGTCTTGCGGATGAGTTCGCGGCCGATCGGTTTAGCCGGCTCGTTCCGCAACACCAGCGATGTCGTCACGGCGCCGTGCCGGGCGATGGAATCGACGATGGTTTCAAGGTCGGTCGGCGACGGCACCAGCACCTTGAGCAGGAAGCAATCCTCTCCGGTCAGCCGCAGGACCTCGATGATCTCCGGCATTTCCGAGAACTGCTTGAGGTAGGGGCGGATATGCTCATGCGTCGTCCGCAACCGGATCACGGCCATCATGCCGAGGCCGACGGCGGTGGGATCGACGATGGCACGATAGCCGGCGATGATGCCGCGTTCCTCAAGCCGCTTCAGGCGCTCGGATGCGGCCGGCTGCGACAGGCCGACACGGCGGCCGAGTTCGGATACGGAAATCCGCCCATCCTGCTGCAGGATCTCGATCATCGACAGATCGGTCGGATCCAGTTCTCTCTCGAAGCTTTCCATGTCTGAACCTTCAATTCATCGGCGGACATAAATTTTATCCGATGGATTGCAATGTCAATGGCGGGAGCGACATGCCAATCTCGCGCCGTCAACAGACCGCGAGAGGAAAGATATGAGCGATATCATTGTGTTGCCCGGCCTTGGCGGGTCCGGGGAAGGCCACTGGCAAACCCTGTGGGAGCAACAGGACCCGCGACTGCGCCGGTTTCAGCCGGCGAGCTGGGACAGGCCGGAGCTTACCGACTGGATCGCCGCGCTCGATCGCGAGATTGGCCGGGCGAAGACGCCGCCGATCCTCATCGCCCATAGCCTTGCCTGCCAGTTCATCGCACATTGGGCGGTTTCCGCGAAAACGGAAATCCTCGGCGCATTTCTCGTCGCGGTGCCGGATCCGACCGGCGAGGTCTATCTGGGTGGAGCCCCGAGCTTCGCCAATCCGCCACGCCAAAGGCTGCCGTTTCCATCGCTCCTTGTTACCAGCACCGACGATCCCTATGGCCCGTTCGACTATGCGAAGGAAAGCGCCTCCGTCTGGGGCAGCGAACTCATCGATGTCGGCCCGCTCGGCCACATCAATTCCGCCTCGGGGATCGGTGATTGGCCAGAGGGCCAGGCTCTTTTCCGGCGCTTCTCGGCCGGGCTTGGCTGAAAGACCAAAGCCAGAAGCGTCCTTGGAGTTGTCGCCGCGATCTCCGTGTGGAAAGCCTAGGAACCGGCGGCTTCGCTTTCGAGCATCGCCCGCAGCTTATGATGAATGGGGGTGGAGAGATAGCGCGCCCGGTCCTGCGGCGACAATCGCTGGCCGTGGGTGGCGATCATTTCCGGCATGGTGACCCTGGCGCCCGCATAGGGGATATGGGTCACCGCCATTCCGGCGGCGACCGTTCCGGCCGTCTTCACGCGGCAATAAATGCCTGGACGACGCGCCTGGAAATAGCGCTTGACGAATTTCGGATCGCCCATCTTTGCCGCGAAGGTGGCGCAGGGAACGCGGGCCGAGGTGACTTCCAAAACAAGATCGCCAGCTATAAACCTGTCGCCGACGGCGATCTCGCAATTGTCCAGCCCGTCGATGACGAGATTCTCGCCGAACGCGCCGGGCTCCAACCGGCGTCCGAGCTCGCGCGACCACCAGTCCAGCGTCAGCGATCCCTCGACATAGGCAGCCTGGTCCACCCCGCCATGATGCACCCGATTGCAGATCGCATCGCCGATCAGGCCTTTGGCATCGATCATCACGGCGGCGCCGACGGCATGCTTGTTGATGCCGGTCTTGCTTTTCCTGCCGGGGAGCA
This sequence comes from Rhizobium sp. AP16, assembly GCF_000281735.1. Taxonomy (NCBI): domain Bacteria; kingdom Pseudomonadati; phylum Pseudomonadota; class Alphaproteobacteria; order Hyphomicrobiales; family Rhizobiaceae; genus Rhizobium; species Rhizobium sp. AP16. Next base: position 35,837 of record NZ_AJVM01000005.1, read on the forward strand.
TTTCGGCCGCGCCAATGCAGACGGCGAGAATTTTCATGGGGCGATCATCCCTTCCGTGATTCCGTTCCCGCAACTTATCGGCTAAAAGCCTCCCATGGCAAAGCGAGTCACCGGCCCCGAAATCGAAAAGCTCATCCAGCTCCTGGCGAAGGTGCCGGGCCTTGGCCCGCGCTCGGCGCGCCGGGCCGCATTGCACCTGATCAAGAAGAAAGACCAGCTTCTCGGCCCTCTCTCCCACGCCATGGGCGAGGCCTATGACAAGGTGAAGATCTGCTCGCGTTGCGGCAATGTCGACACCGTCGATCCCTGCACCGTCTGCACCGATGGCCACCGCGACCAGTCCGTCATCATCGTCGTCGAAGATGTCGCCGACCTCTGGGCGCTGGAGCGCGCCGCCGCGATGAATGCCGCCTATCATGTGCTTGGCGGCGTTCTCTCCCCGCTCGACGGCGTCGGCCCCGACGATCTCAACATTCGCGGCCTGATCCAGCGTGTCGGCGAAGGCGGCGTCCGCGAAATCATCATCGCCGTCAACGCCACCGTCGAAGGACAAACCACAGCACACTATATAACCGACCAGCTCGCCGGCCTGGAGGTGAAGATCACCCGGTTGGCCCACGGCGTGCCTGTCGGCGGCGAGCTCGACTATCTCGACGAGGGCACGCTGACGGCGGCGCTCAGGGCGCGGACGGCGATTTGAGGGAGGGACTGCCTATGAGGAGAGTGACAGAGGGGGGTATCTCCCGGCATATTCTAGGCCTCCTTATTCTCCTCCTAGCCCTTCTCCCCCTCCCCGCCTTCGCCGCCTCGAAGGCCGATGTCGAAGCCCAGTTCCAGACCTGGATCCAAAAAGATCTCTGGCCCGAGGCAAAAAAGGATGGCGTTTCCGAAAAGACCTTTCGTGCCGCCTTTGCCGGCGTGACGCTGAACTGGAGCCTGCCCGATCTCGCCCCGCCCGGTTTTCCGAAGCCCAAGGAGCAGAAGCAGACCCAGGCGGAGTTCTCCTCGCCCGCACCCTACTTCAACGAGGGGCGCCTGCAGAGGCTTGCGGTGACGGGGCGCAGCTTCGCCTCGCAATATGGCCCGGTGCTGAAACGGATCGAAAAGGTCTATGGCGTGCCCGGCCCGATCCTGCTTGCCATCTGGGGTCGCGAGACCGGCTTCGGCGCGGCGAAACTGCCGAATTCGGCGGTGCAGGTGCTGGCGACCAAGGCCTTCATGTCGACCCGCAAGGAGATGTTCCGCACCGAGCTGATTGCCGGTCTGCGCATTCTCGAGCATGGCGACGTCGCGCCCGATCAGTTCATGGGATCCTGGGCAGGCGCACTTGGCCAGCCGCAGTTCATGCCGACCAGCTACCTGAAATATGCGGTCGATTTCGACGGCGACGGCCATCGCAACATCTGGACCTCCGTGCCGGATACGCTCGCTTCCATCGCCAACTATCTGGTGCAGAAGGGCTGGCAGCGCGGCCGTGGCTGGGGTTACGAAGTGACGATCCCGGAGAGTGTCTCCTGCGCGCAGGAAGGGCCTGATCTCGCCAAGCCGATTTCGCAATGGACGTCGCTCGGGATCGCCAGGATCGCCGGCAAGGCGTTTCCCTCCGACGAACTGCGCGCCGGCGGCATGATGCTGGTGCCGGCCGGCCGCGACGGGCCGGAATTCATCGTCACGCCGAATTTCTACACCATCAAGGAATACAATAATTCCGACCTCTACGGTCTCTATATCGGCAATCTCGCCGACCGCATCGCCTATGGCTCCGGCGCTTTCCAGGGCCAATGGGGTGATGTCGGCAAGATGCTGCGCTCCGATGTCGCCGGCATGCAGAAGACTTTGGAGCGCAAGGGCTATGACGTCGGCGGCACCGACGGATTGCCGGGTTACAAGACAAGGCGGTCGATCGGCCAATGGCAGCAAAAGAGCGGCCTGAAGCCGACCTGCTATCCTGACAGCTCGATGCTCGGCGTGCTGAAATAAGCGGCAGAGCGGGGTTCGGGCGCGAATGCCTTGCAATTTGGCCGGAACGGGATTATATCCGCTTCAAATTCTTGATCGTGTGATGAAGAGTGGGCCGCAAGGACCCGCTCTTTTTTATTACCTCGATCTCCCAATTGCAGCACCCTGCAGGAGTGAACGCTTGTCGGAAGTGACAAACGCAGACAATATCAATGAACCGCGGCTGATCGTCGAAACCGGCCTTGACCAGCGCATCGCCGCCATCATCGAACCCGTGATCGTCGGCATGGACTATCGTCTGGTGCGTGTTCGCCTCATGAACCAGAACGGCCTGACTTTGCAGGTCATGGCTGAGCGCAACGACGGCAGCATGAACGTCCAGGGCTGTGAAGAGATCTCAACAGCGATTTCGCCGGTGCTGGATGTGGAAGATCCGGTCGATAAGGCGTATCATCTGGAAGTCTCTTCGCCCGGCATCGACCGCCCGATGGTGCGCAAGTCGGATTTCGTCCGCTGGAACGGCCACATCGTCAAGTGCGAGACCTCGATCCTGGTGGACAACCGCAAGCGGTTCCGCGGCAAGATCACCGACGTCAATGACGATGGCTTTACGATCGAGCGCGATCAGGTCGCTTATGGCGAAGAACCGAAGGTCACCATTCCGTTCAGCACGCTGGCCGAGGCCAAGCTGATCCTGACGGACGATCTTATCCGTGATGCGTTGCGCGCCGACAAGCAGGCCAAGGCCGAGGCTGCGAACCAGAACGAAGCGGACGAAGAAGAATAAACCGATCAACGAACCGCCTAACGGGACGGGAACCCCAGGGCAGGAAGACGGAGACTAAACATGGCAGTCAGTGCGAACCGGCTAGAACTTCTGCAGATTGCAGATGCAGTGGCGCGCGAAAAGGTCATCGACCGCGAGATCGTGCTTGCCGCGATGGCGGACGCGATTCAGAAGGCCGCGCGCTCGCGTTACGGCACGGAATCGAACATCCGCGCCGACATCAATCCGAAGACCGGCGAAATCCGTCTGCAGCGCCTGCTCGAAGTTGTCGAAAAGGCCGAAGACTATTCCACGCAGATCCCGCTGGAACTGGCCCGCGACCGCAACCCGGACGCAGCCCTTGGCGACTTCATTGCCGATCCGCTGCCGCCGATGGATTTCGGCCGCATCGCCGCCCAGTCGGCCAAGCAAGTCATCGTGCAGAAAGTGCGCGAAGCCGAGCGTGACCGCCAGTTCGACGAATTCAAGGATCGCGTCGGCGAAATCGTCAACGGCACCGTCAAGCGCGTCGAATACGGCAACGTCATCGTCGATCTCGGCCGTGGCGAAGGCATCATCCGCCGCGACGAAATGATCCCGCGCGAGAACTTCCGCTACGGCGACCGCGTTCGCGCTTATGTTTACGACGTGCGCCGCGAACAGCGCGGCCCGCAGATCTTCCTGTCGCGCACGCATCCGCAGTTCATGGTCAAGCTCTTCACCATGGAAGTGCCGGAAATCTACGACGGCATCATCCAGGTGAAGTCGGTTGCCCGCGATCCGGGCTCTCGCGCCAAGATCGCCGTTATTTCCAATGACTCGTCGATCGATCCGGTCGGCGCCTGCGTCGGTATGCGCGGTTCGCGCGTTCAGGCCGTCGTCGGCGAATTGCAGGGCGAAAAGATCGACATCATTCCGTGGTCCAACGAGCCGGCGAACTTCGTCGTCAACGCGTTGCAGCCGGCGGAAGTCTCCAAGGTCGTTCTCGATGAGGATGCCGAGCGCATCGAAGTCGTGGTTCCGGACGAACAGCTGTCGCTGGCCATCGGCCGCCGCGGCCAGAACGTCCGCCTCGCTTCGCAGCTGACCGGCTGGGACATCGACATCATGACGGAAGCCGAAGAGTCCGAGCGCCGTCAGAAGGAATTCAACGAGCGCACCAACCTGTTCATGGACGCGCTCGACGTCGACGAAATGGTCGGCCAGGTTCTGGCCTCGGAAGGCTTTGCCGCCGTGGAGGAACTGGCTTACGTCGAACTCGACGAAATCGCCTCCATCGACGGTTTCGACGAAGAGACTGCCCAGGAAATCCAGCAGCGCGCCCGCGAATATCTGGAGCGCCTGGAAGCCGAAATGGACGAAAAGCGCAAGGCGCTCGGCGTTGCTGACGAACTGCGTCAGATCAACGGCATGACCGCACAGATGATGGTCGCCCTCGGTGAGGACGGCATCAAGACGATCGAGGACTTCGCCGGCTGCGCCGCCGACGATCTCGTCGGCTGGAGCGAGCGCAAGAACGGCGAAACTAAGAAGTTCGAAGGCCTGTTCTCCAAGCTCGAAATCTCGCGCGTCGAAGCCGAACAGATGATCGTACAGGCTCGCCTGTCGGCCGGCTGGATCACTGAAGCCGATCTCGCCACCGAGACCGAAGAGGTCGCGGAGGATGAGACCGAGCAAGAAGCATGACGAGCACCACCGAGCCGAACGCGGCGCCTGAGGACGACGATCTCGGGACTGACGTGAACGGACGCATGTGCATCGTAACACGCGAAAGCGGATCGCCGGATGAGCTGATCCGCTTCGTCGCCGCTCCGGACGGGACGATCGTTCCCGATCTGAAGCGGCAGCTGCCGGGACGCGGCTGCTGGGTCAAGCTCGACCGGGCGCTGGTGGACAAGGCAGTGGCGAAGAAATTGTTTGCCCGCGCCCTGAAGGCGGAGGTGACGGCACCGAGCGATCTCGGCGCCACCGTCGACCGCCTTCTTGTGGCGCAGCTTGCCGGGATGATGCACATGGCGCGCAAAGCGAGCCAGTTCGTCAATGGCTCGTCAAAGGTTGATGGCGCCGTTCGCAACGGTTCGGCACTTGCCGTGTTCCACGCGATCGATGCCGCCGCCGACGGCGTTCGCAAGATCGACCAGGCAAGAAAGGCCTGGCATCTCGGGATGGAGACCGAAAAGGAAATACCGTCATTCCGTGTCTTCACGGAGGCGGAAATGGAAGAACTGATGGGCCAGAACGCTTTTATCCATGCCGCAGCGCTTGCAGGGCGGGCGGGTCAGGGTGTAGTGAAGCGCGCAAACCTGCTCGAACGGTACCGCAACGGCGGTCAGTCCCGGGCAACGGGCGGCGCTGGCCGGCGAAAACAATGACGCGGTCACCGGTCGATACCGGACGCCTCATTAAGGTACATGCATTGAACGACAGGGTCTAACGGACGTTTCCGAGCCCTGTCCGAAGGAACGGGAACGGAATGACCGACAATCAAGACGACAAGACGCTGAGTGCATCGGGTAAGAAGACCCTCACCCTGAAGCCTTCAGGCGTGAACCAGGGCACCGTGCGCCAGGACATGGGCCGCGGTCGCACCAAGGCGGTCGTGGTTGAAACCCGCAAGCGCCGCCCGCTACGCCCAGAAGACGAGAAGCCGATCGTTGCGACGCCGACAGCAGCCGCAGCGCCATCCGTGACGCGTGTCGCGGAACCGACGCCGCAGCCGCCGCGCCCGCCGCAGCCAGCTCCGCGCATTCATCAGCCGGGTGGCCAACAACAGCGGCCACAGCAATCCAACCAGAACAACCAGCAGCGCCCGCAGCAGGAACGTTCGTCGCGCCCGGTGGTTCTGAACCATCTGTCTGCCGGCGAAATGGATGCGCGTCGCCGCGCGCTTGCCGAAGCCCAGATCCGTGACGCCGCCGACGCGGTTCGTCGCGCCGAGGAAGAGGCCCGCCGCGCTGAGGAAGAGGCCGCTCGCCGCATCGTCGAGCAGGCTGAAGCCGCCCGCCGCGCCGAGGAAGAGGCCGCTCGCGCCCTCGAGCCCAAGGTCGAGACGCCTGAACCGGTGGAAGCAGCGAAGCCCGCTGCCCAGGCGACTGCGGCTCCCGTCGTTGCCCGTCGTCCGGATGCGGCTCCGCAGCCGGCGCGCCCAGGCGCTCCTGCCGCTGAAGCTCCGGCCAATCGCCGCCGGGTCAATGAAGAAGAAACCGATCGCGGCCCGCCGCGTGGCGGCGCCCCCGCTCGTGGCAAGGTCGTGCGTCCGGAACCGGCAAAGCCGGTTACCACTCGTCCGAAGACGGATGAAGAGCGCCGCCGCGGCAAGCTGACGGTTACGACCGCCAATGTCGACGAAGATGGCAGCGCCCGCGGCCGCTCGCTCTCGGCCATGCGCCGTCGCCAGGAAAAATTCCGCCGCAGCCAGATGCAGGAAACGCGCGAGAAGATCACGCGTGAAGTTGTGCTGCCGGAAACCATCACCATCCAGGAACTGTCGCAGCGCATGTCCGAACGTGCCGTCGACGTCATCAAGTTCCTGATGAAGGAAGGCCAGATGATGAAGCCGGGCGACGTCATCGACGCCGATCTGGCCGAACTCATCGCCGGCGAATTTGGCCACACGGTCAAGCGCGTTTCGGAATCCGACGTCGAACTCGGCATCTTCAATGTTGGCGACGAAGACGGCGAACTGGTTTCCCGTCCTCCCGTCGTCACCATCATGGGTCACGTCGACCACGGCAAGACCTCGCTGCTCGACGCCATCCGCCACGCCAATGTGGTGGCTGGTGAAGCCGGTGGCATCACCCAGCATATCGGCGCCTACCAGGTTGAGCAGAACGGTCACAAGATCACCTTCATCGACACGCCCGGCCACGCCGCCTTCACAGCAATGCGTGCTCGTGGCGCCCAGGCGACCGATATCGCCATTCTGGTGGTCGCGGCCGACGACAGCGTGATGCCGCAGACGATCGAATCGATCAATCATGCGAAGGCAGCCGGTGTTCCGATCATCGTCGCGATCAACAAGATCGACAAGCCTTCCGCCGATCCGCAGAAGGTTCGCAATCAGCTGCTGCAGCACGAAGTCTTCGTCGAAACCATGGGCGGTGAAGTGCTCGACGTGGAAGTTTCCGCGAAGAACCGCACCAACCTCGACAAGCTGCTCGAAGCCATCCTGCTGCAGGCGGAAATCCTTGATCTCAAGGCCAATCCGAACCGCACCGCTGAAGGCACCGTCATCGAAGCCCAGCTCGACCGTGGCCGCGGCTCGGTTGCCACCGTCCTCATCCAGAAGGGCACGCTGCGTCCGGGTCAGATCGTCGTTGCCGGCGATCAGTGGGGCCGCGTGCGTGCTCTGGTCAACGACAAGGGCGAGCATGTGAAGGAAGCCGGTCCGGCGACCCCAGTCGAGGTTCTCGGTCTTTCGGGTGCACCGCAGGCTGGCGACAAGTTCGCCGTCGTCGAAAACGAAAGCCGTGCCCGCGAAATCTCGGAATATCGTCAGCGCCTGACCCGCGACAAGGCGGCTGCCCGTCAGTCCGTCCAGCGCGGTTCGCTGGAACAGATGATGATGACGCTGCAGACCACGGGCACGAAAGAATTCCCGCTGGTCATCAAGGGCGACGTGCAGGGTTCGATCGAAGCCATTGCCGGCGCGCTGGACAAGCTCGGCACCGACGAAGTTCGTGCCCGCATCGTGCATTCCGGCGTCGGCGGCGTGACCGAATCCGATATCTCGCTGGCCGGAGCATCCGACGCTGCGATCATCGGCTTCAATGTCCGCGCCAATTCACAGGCTCGTACGCTTGCCGAGCGTGAAGGCATCGAAATCCGCTACTACAACATCATCTACGACCTGGTGGATGACGTGAAGGCAGCGATGTCGGGCCTGCTCTCTCCTGAACGTCGCGAAACCTTCCTCGGCAACGCCGAAATCCTCGAGGTGTTCAACATCACGAAGGTCGGCAAGGTCGCGGGTTGCCGCGTCACCGAAGGCAAGGTCGAGCGTGGCGTCGGCGTCCGCCTGGTGCGCGACAACGTCGTCATCCACGAAGGCAAGCTCAAGACGCTCAAGCGCTTCAAGGACGAAGTCTCCGAAGTCAACATGGGCCAGGAATGCGGTATGGCCTTCGAAAATTACGAAGACATCCGCGCCGGCGATACGATCGAATGCTTCCGCGTCGAGCATATCACCCGCACGCTGTAACAGCGCGAAGTTGAAACAATGGGACGGGCGCCGGAACATGCAGTCCGGCGCCCGAATCTTTTGGGACCAAAGCAAATGGCAACAAGACCAACTACTTCCGCGCCTTCACAGCGCATGCTTCGCGTCGGCGAACAGGTGCGCGCCGCGATCACGCAGGTCCTGCAGCGCGGCGAAGTGCGCGACGACCTGATCGAACGCACCGTGATCTCCATTTCCGAAGTGCGTATGTCGCCGGATCTGAAGATCGCCACCGCCTTTGTGACGCCGCTCGGCGTCGCCGACCACGACCTCATCATCGATACGCTCAATCGCCACACGAAATACATCCGTGGCCGTCTCGGGCAGCACCTCCGGCAGATGAAATACATGCCGGAAATCCGCTTTCGCGACGATACCAGCTTTGACAATTACAAGAAGATCGATGCGTTGCTGCGGTCGCCGGAGGTCCAGCGCGACCTCAAGGACGACGACACCGATACCGACGAAAACCGATAACAGAGACAGAGAATGTCCAAACCACGCAAGCCCAAGGGCCGTCCGATTTCGGGCTGGCTGATCCTCGACAAGCCGGTTGATTTCGGCTCGACCGAGGCCGTTTCCAAGATCAAATGGCTGTTCAAGGCGCAGAAGGCGGGCCATGCCGGCACGCTCGATCCGCTTGCCTCCGGCATGCTGCCGATCGCGCTCGGCGACGCCACCAAGACCGTTCCCTACGTCATGGACGGCCGCAAGATCTACGAATTCACCGTCAGCTGGGGCGAGGAACGCGCCACGGACGACCTCGAAGGCGAGGTGACGCAGAGTTCGGACAAGCGTCCAAGCGAAGACGAGATTCGCGCGCTGCTGCCAAACTATACGGGTGTCATCAACCAGATCCCGCCGCAGTTTTCCGCGATCAAGATCGCCGGCGAACGCGCCTACGATCTCGCCCGCGAAGGCGAAACGGTCGAAATTCCGTCGCGCGAAGTCGAGATCTTCCGCCTGACGCTGCTTGCTTGCCCGGATGCCGACACGGCGCATTTCGAAGTGGAATGCGGCAAAGGCACCTATGTCCGGGCGCTTGCCCGCGATTTCGGCCGCGATCTCGGCTGCTACGGCCATATTTCCGGCCTGCGCCGCAGCTTCGTCGCCCCCTTCGCCGAGGAGGCCATGGTGCCGCTCGCCGATCTGGTGGCGCTCGAGGCGATCGAGGACGCGGATGAGCGGCTTGCCGCCCTGGACGCGCTGCTGATCGACACCGCCGAGGCACTGTCATCCCTACCGCATCTCGTCATCAATGACGATCAGGCGCATCGCCTGAAGATGGGCAACCCTATTCTCGTGCGCGGCCGCGATGCCCCGGTTGCCGAAACAGAGGCCTATGCCACCGCGCGCGGCAAGCTGATCGCCATCGGCGAGATCGGCGAAGGCGAATTCCGCCCGAAGCGGGTTTTCGGCTGACCGCTATTCGGCCAGCCGAAAATGGCGGTACTTGCGAGACAACAGCGATGCGATATGTTTTCTGACGGGCTATGAAGGCCCGTTCAAGGGGGAAGATATGCGCGGAGTTACAATCGGAATACTGACGTTTTTTTCGCTGTTTCTGACGGTTGCCAGCGCCCATTCCGCCGAGCGGTGGGCAGCACTTCCGGCTTTTCCTCCAATGCCGGAGCCGAAGACGAGCGGCATGGCCGATGTCAACGACATCAAGATGTATTATGCCGAATATGGTGAGGGTACCCCGATCCTCTTCATCCATGGCGGGCTTGGAAATGCGGATGTCTGGGGCCGCCAGGTCGCTGATTTCGCTAGAGATCACCTAGTCATCGTCGCCGACAGCCGCGGGCATGGTCGCTCCACGCGCAGCCAGCAACCCTTCGGCTATGATCTGATGACCTCGGATTATGTCGCGCTTCTCGACTATCTGAAGATCAGCAAGGTAACGCTCGTCGGATGGTCGGATGGCGGCATCATCGGCATCGACATGGCAATGAAGTACCCCGACAAGCTGACGCGCGTAATCGCTCAGGCGGCAAATGTCACGACCGATGGGGTGAAACCTGACGTGATGAACAACAAGACCTTCAGCAACTACATCGATGTCGCCGGCGAATATTACAGGAAACTGTCGCCGACGCCGAACGAATACGATGCTTTTGTCAACCAGATCTCGGAGATGTGGGCAACGCAACCGGCATGGATGGCAGCCGACCTTGGAAAGATTGCGGTACCGGTCACGCTTGCCATCGGTGACCACGACGAGGCGGTTAAGCTCGACCATACGCAGATGATGGCGAAGGAAATTCCTGGCGCGAAGCTCGTCATCCTGAAAGACGCCAGCCATTTCGCCATGCTGCAAGATCCTGAGGGTTATGATGCGATGATCCGGAATGCCATGGCGGGGCGCTGAAAGCCGCCTGGGGGAGAACCCTCTTTCCATTACCGCTTATTTGGTTTATAGGCAGCGCCAGCATCGGGCCTGCTCGATTGCATTCGCGGCCAATGCTGGACGACATCCCGGCGTTTGGCGACTTATTTCCTCCTCATAGAAAGGACCATCCGATGTCGATTACTGCTGAGCGCAAAGCTGCGCTGATCAAGGAATACGCCACCGTCGAAGGCGATACCGGTTCTCCGGAAGTCCAGGTTGCTATCCTGACCGAGCGCATCAACAACCTCACGGACCATTTCAAGGACCACAAGAAGGACAACCACTCCCGTCGTGGCCTCCTGACCATGGTCTCCAGCCGCCGTTCGCTTCTTGATTATCTCAAGAAGAAGGATGAAGGCCGCTATTCCAAGCTGATCGGTAGCCTCGGCATCCGTCGCTAATGAATTTTCCGGCGGGCGTTCACCTGAACGTCCGCCGGATGCTTTTGGGGCATACCTGCTCCGCCCGAACATGATCTCGAAGAATGCGAAGCAGTTTTCGGACGAGATCATGGTACAATGGAAGACCTGTTTGTGCGGCGCGCTCCGTTTGCGCTAGACAAAACAGACCCGGCAGCCCGGATGGGCCGGTGCTGCCAACAACAACCGTTGACCTGTCATGGGGCAGGATTGCCGGATGCTTTCAGCCGAAGCCGCAAGCTTCGGCCGATCCTTGAAAGCCTCTCGTTGTCTTGCCCGTGATGCGTCACATTCGTGCGGTTGAAGATGCGCCTTGCCGACCCCCGGCGACGGCGCCTTTTCCCGCATCACGCAAGGACAAGATATGTTCGATATCCATACCGTCGAAATCGAGTGGGCAGGCCGCCCGCTGAAGCTCGAAACCGGCAAGATCGCCCGCCAGGCCGATGGCGCCGTCATGGCGACCTACGGCGAGACCGTGGTTCTTGCCACCGTCGTTTCGGCCAAGTCGCCGAAGCCGGGCCAGGATTTCTTCCCGCTCACCGTCAACTACCAGGAAAAGACCTACGCAGCCGGCAAGATCCCTGGCGGCTACTTTAAGCGCGAAGGTCGTCCGAGCGAAAAAGAAACCCTGGTTTCCCGCCTGATCGACCGCCCGATCCGCCCGCTCTTCCCGGAAGGCTACAAGAACGACACCCAGGTCGTCGTCACTGTTATCCAGCATGACCTCGAAAACGATCCGGACATCCTGTCGATGGTTGCCACCTCGGCTGCCCTGACGCTGTCGGGCGTTCCGTTCATGGGCCCGATCGGCGGCGCCCGCGTCGGCTACATCAACGGCGAATACGTGCTCAACCCGCATCTCGACGAGATGGACGAATCGAGCCTCGACCTCGTCGTCGCCGGCACGCAGGAAGCCGTGCTGATGGTTGAATCCGAAGCCAAGGAACTGTCCGAAGACGTCATGCTCGGCGCGGTCATGTTCGGTCATCGCGGCTTCCAGCCGGTCATCGACGCGATCATCAAGCTCGCCGAAGTTGCCGCCAAGGAGCCCCGCGACTTCCAGCCGGAAGATCATTCCGCTCTCGAAGCCGAGATGCTGTCGATCGCCGAAGGCGAGCTGCGCACCGCCTACAAGAACACGCAGAAGGCTGAACGCTACGCTGCCGTCGACGCCGTCAAGGCGAAGGTCAAGGCACACTTCTTCCCAGAAGGCGTCGAGCCCAAGTATTCCGCCGAAGTCATCGGCGCGGTCTTCAAGCACCTGCAGGCCAAGATCGTTCGCTGGAACATCCTCGACACCAAGAGCCGCATCGACGGCCGCGACCTGTCGACCGTTCGCGCGATCGTCTCGGAAGTCGGCGTCCTGCCGCGTACGCACGGTTCGTCGCTGTTCACCCGCGGTGAAACGCAGGCGATCGTCGTTGCCACCCTCGGCACCGGCGAAGACGAGCAGTATGTCGACAGCCTGACCGGCATGTACAAGGAACGCTTCCTTCTGCACTACAACTTCCCGCCCTACTCTGTCGGCGAAACCGGCCGCATGGGTTCCCCGGGCCGCCGCGAAATCGGCCATGGCAAGCTCGCATGGCGCGCTGTTCGCCCGATGCTGCCGACGGCGGAACAGTTCCCCTACACGCTGCGCGTCGTATCCGAAATCACCGAGTCCAACGGCTCGTCCTCGATGGCAACCGTCTGCGGCACCTCGCTGGCGCTGATGGATGCCGGCGTACCGCTCGCAAAGCCGGTTGCCGGTATCGCCATGGGCCTGATCAAGGAAGACGAACGCTTCGCCGTTCTCTCCGACATCCTGGGTGACGAAGATCATCTCGGCGACATGGACTTCAAGGTTGCCGGCACCGACGGCGGCATCACTGCCCTGCAGATGGACATCAAGATCGAAGGTATCACCGAAGAGATCATGAATGTCGCCCTGAACCAGGCCAAGGGCGGCCGTCTGCACATCCTCGGCGAAATGGCCAAGGCCATCTCCGAAAGCCGCGGCCAGCTCGGCGAATTCGCACCACGCATCGAAGTCATGAACATCCCGGTCGACAAGATCCGTGAAGTCATCGGCTCCGGCGGCAAGGTCATTCGCGAAATCGTCGAAAAGACCGGCGCCAAGATCAACATCGAAGACGACGGCACCGTCAAGATCGCCTCGTCCTCCGGCAAGGAAATCGAAGCGGCCCGCAAGTGGATCCACTCGATCGTTGCTGAGCCGGAAGTCGGTCAGATCTACGAAGGCACTGTTGTCAAGACCGCCGACTTCGGCGCTTTCGTCAACTTCTTCGGCGCCCGCGACGGCCTCGTGCATATCTCGCAGCTCGCTTCCGAGCGTGTTGCCAAGACCCAGGACGTCGTCAAGGAAGGCGACAAGGTCTGGGTCAAGCTGCTCGGCTTCGACGAGCGCGGCAAGGTCCGCCTGTCCATGAAGGTTGTCGATCAGGCGACCGGCCAGGAACTCGCCGCCAAGAAGGACGACGCGGCCGAATAAGCTGCGCCTTCACTTAAGTTCCGGGGCGCGGAATTCGTTTCCGCGCCCTTTTTCTATCCGCTGACCGCACGAGATCACACCCATGAGCCGCGACGCCCTGAAGACCCTGTTCCATCCCTTTGCCTCCGGCACCGTCGCCACGCCCGGCGAAGGCGAGCGCATCCTGTTTCTCGGCGCGGAAGCGGGTTTTTCCCTGCCTGCCGACTTTGCAGCGGAACTTTCCGCCGTCCAAGGCTTCCGGCCCTTCTACCGTCAGCTGCAGGCGCAGCGGATCGAGGTGACGCCGGAGATCGAGGGCGCGGATTATGACGGCGCGCTGGTGCTCTGCACCAAGCACAAGGGCGAGAACGAGGCGTCTATCGCCACGGCGCTGTCGCGCGTGAAAGCGGGCGGCCTTATCGTCGTTGCCGGCGGCAAGGAAGACGGGATCCAGCCGCTGCGCAAGCGCGTCGAAGGCTTCGGCCTCGAGGTCAACCATATGCCGAAATATCACGGCGTCGCCTTCTGGTTCGCGCGCCCGGCCGATATCAGCGCGCCGACCGCACAGCTGGTGAAGCCTGCTACGCGCGTCGACGGCCGTTTCACCACGACGGCGGGCATGTTCTCGCATGACCGCATCGATGCCGGCTCCGAGCTGCTCGCCTCGCGCCTGCCAACCGATTTTTCCGGCGACGCCGCCGATTTCGGTGCCGGCTGGGGCTATCTCTCGGCGGAACTGGCGACCAAGTCGCCACGGATTGCCCGTATCGACCTCTACGAGGCCCACTACGACGCGCTGGAAGCCGCGAGGGCTAATCTCCTCGCAAACTGCCCGAAGGTCGCCCAGCGCTTCTTCTGGCACGATCTGGCCGGCGAGCCGGTCAAGGACAAGTACGACCTGATCATCATGAACCCGCCCTTCCATGAGGGCCATGCCGCCGAACCTTCGCTTGGCCAGGCGATGATCAAGACGGCGTCCTCAGCGCTGCGCAGCGGCGGCCGCCTGATGCTGGTCGCCAATCGCGGCCTGCCCTACGAGCCGGTGCTGGCTGAAAACTTCAAGGAAAGCGGCGAGACCTGCCGCAATGCGCGCTTCAAGGTGCTGTGGGCGAAGAAGTAAGCGGCGGATCGGACGTCAAATCCGGTGATAGACCCTATGCACGACAAGATTTCGGAGCGTAGCTTTATTATTCGATTTGGTGCCGATCCTCGGCATGAGCCAGAGTCGGTTCACCACAATGACAGCTTGGCCTTTGCTCGAAAGTGCATATGGGCGCTTCGCGATATTGGTATGCCCGAAGCCGCTGAGAAACTGTAAGCGCGGTTGCGGGATCACCTTTCGAACCTGAGCTCAAGCCAAAACGCCGGCATGGATCAAACGCGATCCAGGAACCCACGCACTCGGATGGTCAGTAGCGCGGTCGCATCTGCGTCGTAGGACGGGAGAGAGTTGTCGGCGAAGTAGTGCTGATCGCCGGGGTACAGGAAAAGCTCCGCGTCCTCGACCTTCTCCACGATCTCGCGGGCAGCGTCGATGTCGCCCTCGCCGACGAAGATTGGGTCGTTGTCCATACCGTGAATCTGGACCGCGACGCCGTCCGGCCAAGGTCCGAAGGCCCACTCGCCACTGATCGGCATGCAAGAGTAGAAGAGCAGGGCTCCGCGGGCTCCGGGCCGTGTCTGTGCCAGCTTCTGCGCCGGCAGCACACCGAACGAGAACCCGGCATAGACGATCTCGGGAGGTAGTTCGTCGGCGAAGCGGACGCCCCGCTCCCGCATGTCTTCGAATCCGATCTCACCGATATAGGCGAGACCCTCATCAATGCTCCGGAACGTGCGTCCGGCGAACAGGTCCGGCGTGTGCACGATGTGACCGCTGGCCCGTAAGTCGTCGGCGAAGGCGCGCACACCCGGGGTCAGCCCCTGTGCGTGGTGGAACAACAAGACCTCGGCCATGCGGAGCCTCCGGGTTGGATGGTCTGGCACGCGTTCGGCCACTTTACAGAGTCACCGCCTCGCCGGGAAGAGTGCGGACGCGTTACAGAAATAACGTCGGCAAACTGCCAGACGCCCCATTGAATTGCCTTTGAGCAAGCACGGAAGTCCACCAATCTGAAAATGCCGCTGATGTCTTGCTGCATGGGACCGGGCTACCCCTACGACATCGCGAGCGAAAGCCCGCTACGTGCCCGCTCCATCCGCCCATTGGTGGCTGAGAACGGCATAGATATATTCGTCGCCCCAGACACCGTTGAAACGGTCATTTTCAATCAGATGCGCCTCGCGCCGCAGGCCGAGCCGTTCGACGACGCCGACGGAAGCGTTGTTTTGTGCATCCAGCCGCGCGAAAATCCGATGAAAGCCGAGTTTGTCAAAGCCCAAATCGATGATGGTCCGCACCGCCTCGGTTGCATAGCCTTTGCCGGCATAGGCCGGATTGAAGATATAGCCGACCTCGGCCTGTAGCGCGGCCTTGCTGGTGAGTTTCAGGCTGACATCACCCAACAGAGCGCCATCCTCCCGCCGAAGCACCGCCCAGCGCAAGGAACTACCATCTTCCGAGAGACACGAATTCAAGCTGGCATCGAAACGCTCTCGCAACGCCTCCGCCGACGGCGGATCGCGGTAGAGGAAACGATAGATGGAAGGCTGGGAGCGATAGGCGCTGTAGGCCTCGAAATCCTCGGGCATGAAGCCGCGAAGGATGAGACGTTCGGTGGATGCGAAGGGTTCGGCGTTCGTGAACGTCATCGAAAAGCCCGGCGGGATCATCCGAAAAGATTACCCCTCATGGCACTTCGCCGCGAGGGGTATCCAATTGCGATTTACTCTGCGTCAGCGCTGGCCAATGCTTCCAGCGTCGGCATCGAGGTGATGTTGTAGCCGGCATCGACGAAGTGGATTTCGCCGGTAACGCCTGCCGACAGGCCGGAGAGCAGATAGAGCGACGACGAGCCGACCTGGTCGATGGTCACAGACTTGCGCAGCGGCGCATTGCGCTGGTTCCACGACAGGATGGCGCGGGCGTCGGAAATGCCGGCGCCGGCCAGCGTGCGGATCGGGCCGGCGGAAATGGCGTTGACGCGGATGCCGCGCGGGCCGTAATCGGCGGCGAGGTAGCGCACGGAGGCTTCCAGAGCCGCCTTGGCGACGCCCATGACGTTGTAATTCGGGATCACCCGCGTCGAGCCGTTATAGGTCAGCGTCAGCATGCTGCCGCCGTCCGCCATCAGGTCGGCGGCGCGCTTGGCAATCTCGGTGAAGGAGAAACAGGAAATCACCATCGTGCGGGTGAAGTTGTCGCGCGTGGTGTTGGCGTAGAGGCCCTTCAGCTCGTTCTTGTCGGAAAAGCCGATGGCGTGGACGATGAAGTCCAGCTTGCCCCAGCGCGCCTTGATCTCGTCGAACACGGCGTCGACGGAGGCCAGATCCTCGACGTCGCAGGGCAGAAGGAAATCCGAGCCGACTTCGGCGGCGAGCGGCTTGACGCGCTTGCCGAGCGCTTCGCCCTGGAAGGTGAATGCCAGTTCCGCGCCTTCGGCGGCGAGCGCCTTCGAAATGCCCCAGGCAATCGAGTGATTGTTTGCGACGCCCATGATGAGGCCGCGCTTACCCTGCATGATTCCCGTCATTGCCTTATCCGTTGTAGCGCTGGAATACGAGCGTGGCATTGGTGCCGCCGAAACCGAAGGAATTGGAGAGAGCGATATCGATCTTGGCGTTGTCGATGCGCTTGCGCACGACCGGCACACCCTCGAATTCCGGGTCGAGTTCGGTGATATGGGCGCTTTCGCCGATGAAGCGCTCCTGCATCATCAGGATCGAATAGATCGATTCCTGCACGCCGGCAGCGCCGAGCGAATGGCCCGTCAGCGACTTGGTCGACTGGATCGGCGGGATTTTGCTACCGAAAACCTCACGAATAGCGCCGATTTCCTTGCTGTCACCGACCGGGGTCGAGGTGCCGTGGGTGTTGATGTAGTCGACATCGCCCTTCACGGTGGCGAGCGCCTGACGCATGCAGCGCACCGCGCCCTCGCCCGATGGAGCGACCATGTCGTAGCCGTCGGAGGTGGCGCCGTAGCCGACGATTTCGGCATAGATCTTGGCGCCGCGCGCCTTGGCGTGTTCCAGTTCCTCGAGTACCAGCACGCCGGCGCCGCCGGCGATGACGAAGCCGTCACGGCTGGCGTCATAGGCGCGCGAGGCGGTTTCCGGGTGATCCTCGTTGAACTTGGAGGACATGGCGCCCATGGCGTCGAAGAGGTTCGACATGGTCCAGTCGAGATCCTCATGGCCGCCGGCGAACATCACGTCCTGCTTGCCCCACTGGATCATCTCGGCGGCGTTGCCGATGCAATGCGCCGAAGTCGAGCATGCCGACGAGATGGAATAATTGACACCGTAGATCTTGAACCAGGTGGCGAGCGTCGCCGAGGCCGTGGACGACATCGCCTTCGGCACGGCGAAGGGGCCGACGCGCTTCGGGCTGTTGTTCTTGCGGGTAATGTCGGCGGCTTCAATCAGCGTGCGCGTCGACGGGCCGCCAGAGCCCATGATGATACCGGTGCGCTCATTGGAGATATCGCTCTCTTCAAGGCCGCTATCGGCGAGCGCCTGCTTCATAGCGACATGGTTCCAGGCACCACCCTGCGACAGGAAGCGCATCGCGCGGCGGTCCACCAGATCGGTCGTGTCGATCTTGGGCGAGCCCCAGACCTGGCACTTGAAACCATGCTCGGCGAAATCGTTCGAAAACGAGATACCCGACTTGGCTTCGCGCAACGACGCGGTAACTTCTTGCGCATCGTTCCCAATGGATGAAACGATACCCAGACCAGTGACAACAACCCGTCTCATGTCGATGACCTTTTCTAAAACGCAGTCTTTGTGGAGGCGGCAGGGCCGCGGTTCAGGCAGCCTTGTCCTTTGACAGGCCGACGCGCAGGTCGCTCGCCTGATAAATAACTTCGCCGTCGGCTTTCAAGTAGCCATCGGCAGTCCCGAGAACAAGACGGCCGCGCATGACGCGCTTGAAGTCGATGCCGTATTCGAGGAGCTTCGTGTCTGGACGAACCATGCCCTTGAACTTCACTTCGCCGGTCGACAGCGCCATGCCGCGGCCAGGCTCGCCGAGCCAGCCGAGGAAGAAGCCGGTCAGCTGCCACATGCCGTCAAGGCCGAGGCAGCCCGGCATGATCGGATTGCCGGCAAAATGGCAGGGGAAGTACCAGTCGTCGGGACGCACGTCATATTCAGCGCGAATGTAACCCTTGTCGAAAGCACCACCGGTTTCGGAAATATCTGTAATGCGATGGACCATCAGCATCGGTGGTAGGGGAAGCTGCGCATTGCCCGGGCCGAACAATTCGCCGCGGCCGCAGGACAGGATTTCCTCATAGTTGAAGCTGGATTGTCTCGTCGTCATAAAAATTCCGTTCCCCCGCATGGATGCCGTGGATGTGAAGCTTTAGTGCAAGATCGAGGGAAAATGAAGCGTAAGCATGACACGCTCATTTTGCCGCCCGATGGCCGCACTTCGCTATATGTGGTCGTCGCATACAGGAACGCTAGGGCTGCTGCCAGTGGCAAATGCGGCAAGAGCCCTATTTTTCCGGCTATTGACAGCCTTCCCACCCCATCGAAACTATTGAAAGCAATCCGTGCAAAAGTTATATGGCTTAATCAAGAATTACAGAGATCAGGAATCCGGAGTTCCCTGAATGGCGGAAGAAGCCGAAATCGCGATCGAAACCAGGCTGCGCAATGCCGGCCTGAGGCCGACCCGACAGCGCATTGCGCTCGGCGATCTGCTTTTTGCCAAGGGTGACCGCCACCTGACCGTCGAGGAGCTTCACGAGGAAGCCGTCACCGCCGGCGTTCCGGTCTCGCTTGCCACCGTCTACAACACGCTCCATCAGTTCACCGAGGCCGGCCTGATCCGCGTGCTGGCCGTCGAAAGCGCCAAGACATATTTCGACACCAACGTTTCCGACCACCACCACTTCTTCGTCGAAGGACATAATGAAGTGCTGGATATTCCGATCAGCAATCTGACGATCGCCAATCTGCCGGAGCCGCCTGTGGGCATGGAAATCGCTCATGTCGACGTCGTCATCCGCCTGCGCCGCAAGCAGCGGTAAGCCGCAAGCTTATAGTTCACATCACATCGTCGGGATGCCGGCCGGGCCTATGATGATAGGTCGGGAAGGTCCAGCCGAACCAGAGCGCACCGCCGCGCACGGCGAAGGCGGCGGCAACGCCGAGCCCTGCCGAGGCATAGAGCGGCATCATCGTCGCGTTGGCGGCAGTGAAGACGCCAGCGCCGATGAGGGCGGCGGTCACATAGATTTCCGGCCGCAGCAGCACCGAGGGCTCGTTTGCGAGCAGATCGCGCAGGATGCCGCCGAAGGTCGCCGTCAGAGCGCCGGTGACGATGGCAACCGTCGGCGAGCCCGTCGCCGCCATGCCCTTGGCAGCCCCCATGACGCAATAGGCCGACAGGCCGATGGCATCGAGCCAGATCAGCAGCCGATAGCGTGATTCGAACAGATGAGCGGTGAAGAAGACCAAAACGCCGACCAAAGCGCAGATAATGACATAGGTCGGGTTCAGCACCCAGAAGACCGGTACACGACCAAGAATGATATCCCTCAGCGTGCCGCCGCCGGTGCCGGTGACCGCGGCAAAAAACAGGAAGCCGATCAGATCGAGCTGCTTGCGCGAGGCCGCCAGCGCGCCGGTCGCGGCGAAAAGCGCGACGCCGGCATAGTCGAGAAACGAAAGAAGCGACATCGGGAACTCCAACAGAATGCCGGCGGCGATTTTGATGGAGTGAATCACGGTGGCAAGGGCCGCGCAAGCAGGCAGGTGTAAAGATGCCGAAGCGGACGCGACAACCCCCGCGGTCGCTTCGTGCTTTGGAGAGGAAACCCCGTTGAAATCCCTGCTGATCGTGATCCTCAATCTCGTCGCGTTCGTCATCCTGCCCGTCACGGCGCAAGCGCAGCAATCGCTGCTGCAGGATCCGGTGGCCTATGAGAGGGATCACTTCACCAAGCGCTGCGAGGGCCAGGCAAGCTTCGGCGACGGCTTTGCCACCGAGCGGGACTTCAACAACGACAAGCTTATGGACATCGTCGTCAACGAAGGCGAGATCACCTGCAAGGGCGAAAAAGGCCCCGACTGCACCGACGAGGGCTGCCCCTATAATTTCTACGTCCATGTCGTCGAGGGCGGCTACATCCTCGTCGCGACGGCGCGAATCTACGGCTATGATTTCATCCAGCGCTTCGGCAACATGGTGCTGGTCATGAAAATGCATCCGCGCTTCTGCGACCGCACCGACGGTGACCCTTGCGAGATCACCGTCCGCGTTCGCGGCGTCAAATTCGTCACTATCTCGAAAAAGTAGAGCCTACGGCGCTGACGCATAGTTACGGTCAAAACGCGTAGTTACGGTCCGGGATAAAACGCCGAGGTGCGGCCGACGGCATAATAGCCGACGAGGCCGATCCACTCGCGCACGCCGGTCGACAGCAACTGCGCGTTCAGCGACGGCTGGGTGAAATCGAGGCCGAGCGTTTCCTTGCCGGTGCTGCGATAATCCACGGGCCAGGGCACGACATCGATGCCCTGCTTGCGGAAAATGCCCATGGAGCGCGGCATGTGGAAGCCGGAGGTGATCAGCAGGCAACCGGACAGCCCGTTCTGCGCCAGCAGCTCCTTGGTATTGACGGCGTTCTCGAAGGTGGTGCGCGAGGTCTTGTCCTCGACGAGGCGATCCTTGCCGATGCCGAGCGCCGTGAAGAAACGCTCGGAGATGACGGCATCGCCTTCGTAATCACCGCCGATCGAGCCATCGCCGCCGGACACGACGATGCGGGCCTGCGGATATTTCTGCGCCAGCCGCAGGGCCTCGATCAGGCGATCACCGCCCGAATCGAGCTCATAGCCGCCGCGCACCGTCGTCACCTGGTTCTGCGTGGCGCCACCGAGCACGATCATGCATTTCAGATCCGCCGGATCGGCCGCGACACGCGGAAAACGCTCCTCCAGCCCCTGGACGACATAGGCGCCCGCGTTCGTATAAAGCGCCACAAACAGGATCAGGATCGACAGCAATGACGAGGCAAGCGCGATCCCGCGCCGGCGGACGAGGACGCTGATGAAGGCCAGCACGCCGAACAAAAAGGCCAGGGATAGCGGCTGACCGAAAATCCAGACAAGTTTGGAAAAAACGAACAAAATGTATCCTCGCGCTTTTCGAGCCGAAGCTCCAATGGGCATTGGCGGAAAACGATTCGTCTTTTCCTAGCAGATTTTTGTGCACTGCAATGTGGCTATTTCGATCTTGGTGGCGCTCTTGCATCGCGAGCGTTTTTTCGTCATAGAAACATCGTTGCTTCAGATCGAAGCTCCGTAAGCGTTTACGTCAATCAACGCGCAACCCGTCAATCGGCGCTGCGCAATTGCTCTGATTGGCATCTTACGGAGATCCACCATGCCAAACGGCAAACTCCCAAAACATTACAGCGCGGTCGTCATGCCGCTTATCCTGTCGCTGCTGATGACCTCGGTCGTCTCGGCGATCAGCATTCTGCGGTCGCAGGGCGTGACGGCTGAGGCATTCGCCCTGTGGCCATCCACCTGGGGGATTTCATGGGCAATCGCCTTCCCGGTGCTGCTGCTGTTGCTGCCTGTCGTTCGCCGCGTGACCGCCGCGATCGTCGAATCGTAATCCGGCTTGGCCGATGGACCGCAAAGGCGCTCCGTCGGCCGAAGATGCAAATGGCCGGCATATCTATTTCGATCTCTTCACCATCGACGCCGTCACCATCAGGCGCTGATTGAACCGGCGCTGCAGCGGTCGCGGGATGAAAAGGGTCGCGAACGCAAGGGAAAGCGCGACCATCGACACCAGCCAGAGGGCATGCGAGCCAAAGGCGCCGGCCAGAAGCGCGCCGAGGATGGCGCCGATAATCATGCCGCTCCAGGGCACGATCTGCACCGTCCAGGCGAAATCGCGGTCGCCGAGGATAAAGCGGCCGATCCCGCGCCCGAAGCGCGACAGCGCGCCGGTGACATAGGTGAGCCCGATCGGTAGGCCCTCGATGTGCTCGACGGTGGCATTGACCATGCCCATGGCCAGCACGACCAGATAGAACTGCACGAGGATCAGCGACGGCACCTCGAAACCGGCTGCCAGCGCCAGCAGGATGCTGACGCAGGCCAACACGACAAAGGCCCGCCGATCGGCGGCATGGGCAACGACGATCCCCAGCGCGTTGCCGCCGATAAAGGTGACGATCGCCGCAAACAGCACTGCGGCATGGCCGAAATCCCCCGTCCCAAGCGCAATCGCCGCCCGCGTCGTATTGCCGGTCATGAAGGACACGAAGTTCCCAGTCAGCATGAGCCCCACCGCGTCGGTCATCCCGGCAATAAAGGAGATCGAGGCAACGAGCAGAAACCCCGTCACCGTACGACGGGTCTTGATGAGGCGACGGCGACGCTGTCTGGTCATGGTCGAATCGGATGGGTTGATGGGACGGTGGAGGCTAGCATGAAGTGGGTGGGATGCGGAGGGGTTGATCGAGGTGAGTGTGCGGGTGGTGGTGAATTGGATACGAAGCTATAGCCTCTTCTTCGCGAAAGCCCGCCCTGAGCCGGATTTCAGATATTTTTCGAATGCGAGCGCCTGCGCCTCATCGGAAAAAGCGATGTAGGTCTTGAGGGAGCAAGGAGCGTATTTTGAGGTATGCGGGACCTCCTTGGAATTATGCTTTGCCAAGCGAGCTTTCAGGTCGCCCGTCACCCAGACGTAGTGATGGTCAGGAGCCTCAATGCTCGTGAGGACGTAGACATACTTCACGCAGAGGCATGATAGTGCGTCCGAGCAAGTACGCAACCATAGCGATACATTATTGCTTCTGACAGTAATAGCAATCTTCGAAAGGATGAGAGAAGAGTTTGCATCGAGTGGAGAAAACCCCGCTTACGTTGCTTCGCAACTTCAGCGCGGCAGCCTTCGCTACCTTCTCGCCTTCAGCCCATCAAACCCTCCGGGCTTGCCGAGCCGAAGCTCGCAGAGCGAAGGTTGGTGGAGCTAAGCGGGATCGAACCGCTGACCTCTTGCATGCCATGCAAGCGCTCTCCCAGCTGAGCTATAGCCCCATCAAGATGGTGCCGGTTGAACCGGCCCTGGGTCCCTTCGAAGCGTTTCGCCCGTCGGGGTGGCGGCTTATTACTTCTGGTTTTTACAGATAGCAAGCCGAAATTTTCGGCCCGGAAAACTTTTCTTGTTTTACCGGGCCGACTGTCCGCAAATCAAACGTCGTCGTCGTCGCCGGTCACGCCGATGATGTCGCTCATGTCGTCATCATCTTCGTCTTCGTCGGCTTCGAGGAAGGTGTCGTCGTCATCGTCGCCGATTTCGACATCGTCATCGCCGATATCCGGGATCTCGTCGCCGGCAACCGCCTCATCGGCGTCCTCCAGCGAGACCAGCTCGACCTCGGTGTTTTCGGTATCGACTTCAGCCACTTCCTCTTCTTCCGGAACTTCCTTGGCAGCGGAGGTTTCCTCGAAGTAGGACAGGGGCCAGGACTTGCCGGTATAGGGCGAGACGACCGGGTCCCGGTTCAGGTCATAGAATTTCTTGCCGTTGTCCGGATCGGTACGTTTTGTTCCAAGTTCCGCTTTCGCCACTGTCAAAGCCTCATGAATGGCCGAATCAATATTCGGCAAGCCGGGAAAGCCGGCCTTTTAAGGGAAATTATCAGCCGGTCCCCTTAATCGTTACCGCAGGCCCTGTCAAAGCCAAACTTTATATACAGCAAGAAGGGTTTTCCCCGCATACCGGGATGACCCGGCAACATCTCTGTGATATCGAGCCCGCGTGAACCGCAGGGCAGCTGGCGCAACCGGACCGAAGTCAGCGATAATGCGGCATAGATAACGGCATTGCAAAGGAATTGCCCATGCCGCACGACACTCATTCGCGGCCCGCGACAGCGCGCCGTTCGACCAATCTTTCCGGCACCATCCGCGTTCCTGGCGACAAATCCATTTCGCACCGCGCCTTCATGTTCGGCGGCCTCGCCTCCGGCGAAACCCGTATCACCGGCCTGCTCGAGGGCGAGGATGTGCTCAACACCGGCAAGGCCATGCGGGCCATGGGCGCCAAGATCGAGAAGGCCGGCGACGAATGGATCATCAAGGGCGTCGGCAACGGCGCACTGCTGGCCCCTGAGGCTCCCCTCGACTTCGGCAATGCCGGCACCGGCAGCCGCCTGACCATGGGTCTTGTCGGCGTCTATCATTTCGAATCCACCTTCATCGGCGATGCCTCGCTCTCCAAACGGCCAATGGGCCGCATCCTCGATCCGCTCCGGCAGATGGGCGTGCAGGTCAAATCGAGCGAGGGCGACCGGCTGCCGGTGACGCTGCATGGACCCGAGACCGCCAATCCGATCACCTACCGCGTGCCGATGGCCTCGGCGCAGGTGAAATCCGCCGTGCTGCTCGCCGGCCTCAATGCGCCGGGGATCACCTCCGTCATCGAGCCGGTCATGACCCGCGACCATACGGAAAAGATGCTGGCCGGCTTCGGCGCCGAACTTTCGGTTGAGACCGATCGCGACGGCGTTCGCATCATCCGCCTTCAGGGCCAGGGCAAGCTTTTCGGCCAGACCATCGACGTTCCAGGCGACCCCTCCTCGACTGCCTTTCCGCTGGTCGCAGCATTGATCGTTGCCGGCTCCGACATCACCATCCGCAACGTGCTGATGAACCCGACCCGCACCGGCCTGATCCTGACGCTGCAGGAGATGGGCGCCGATATCGAGATCCTCGACAAGCGCCTTGCCGGCGGCGAGGATGTCGCGGATCTGCGCGTGCGGTCCTCGGCGCTCAAGGGCGTCACGGTGCCGGCCGAGCGGGCGCCGTCGATGATCGACGAATATCCGGTCCTCGCCGTTGCCGCCGCCTTTGCCGAGGGCACGACGGTCATGCTGGGTCTGGAAGAACTGCGGGTCAAGGAATCCGATCGTCTCTCGGCGGTTGCCGAAGGGCTGACGCTCAACGGCGTCGATTGCACCGAAGGCGAGGCTTCGCTAACTGTGCGGGGCCGGCCGGATGGGAAAGGTCTCGGCAATGCCGGCGGCGAGGTCAAGACCCATCTCGACCACCGCATCGCGATGAGTTTCCTCGTGATGGGGCTCGCCTCGGAACATCCGGTCAAGGTCGACGACAGCGCGATGATCGCCACCAGCTTTCCGGAGTTTTTCGATCTGATGGCGGAACTTGGCGCCGATATGGACGTGGAAGGAAGCATATCTCCGTGACGACACCGTTTACGATCGCCATCGACGGACCGGCCGCGGCAGGCAAGGGAACCTTGTCGCGCCGGATTGCCGACCAGTATGGTTTCCACCATCTCGACACCGGCCTGATCTATCGGGCAACGGCCAAGGCCCTGCTCGATGCCGGTCTGCCGCTTAATGACGAGGCCATGGCGGAGGCGATGGCGCGCAAGGTTGATTTTGGCGGGCTCGACCGTGCCGTGCTGTCAAAACACGAGATCGGCGAGGCGGCCTCGAAGGTCGCCGTCATGCCGGCGGTGCGCCGGGTATTGGTCGAGGCGCAACGCGCCTTTTCGCGCAAGGAGCCGGGCACGGTTCTCGACGGGCGCGACATCGGCACCGTCATCCGCCCGGATGCGCCGGTGAAGATCTACGTCACGGCCTCGGCCGAGGTTCGCGCAAAGCGGCGTTACGACGAAATCGCCGATGCCGGCGGCAGTGCCGATTATCAGGCGATTTTCGAGGACGTGAAACGTCGCGACGAGCGCGATATGGGCCGGGCCGACAGCCCCTTGCGGCCGGCGGAAGACGCGCACTTGCTTGATACCTCGGAAATGAGTATAGAAGCGGCGTTTCAGGCGGCAAAGTCGATCATCGACGCCGCTCTGAGCCGAAATGCCTAACATGCGAGCGGCTTTCGCGTGCCTTGCGCACGAAGCCGCCGATTTTTAGAAGCCTGACATTCCGTCCAAGCGCCGGATAGCTTTCCCAAGGGAAGGCGGACTGGATGCAGGCCTGTTCAACACAAACCACCGGCGCATCAGTGTCCAAAATGCATAATAAGGACACGCCAGGAGATTTTATGTCTGTAGCTACCCCCTCTCGCGAAGATTTCGCAGCTCTTCTCGAAGAGTCCTTTGCCAAGAACGACCTGGCCGAAGGCTATGTCACCAAGGGCATCGTCACCGGCATCGAGAAGGACGTCGCAGTTGTCGACGTCGGCCTCAAGGTCGAAGGCCGCATCGCACTGAAGGAATTCGGTGCACGCGCCAAGGACGGCACGCTCAAGGTTGGCGATGAAGTCGAAGTTTACGTCGAGCGTATCGAAAACGCGCTGGGCGAAGCCGTTCTGTCGCGCGAAAAGGCTCGCCGCGAAGAAAGCTGGATCAAGCTCGAAGCCAAGTTCGAAGCTGGCGAACGCGTTGAAGGCGTCATCTTCAACCAGGTCAAGGGCGGCTTCACCGTCGATCTCGACGGCGCTATCGCCTTCCTGCCGCGCTCGCAGGTCGATATTCGTCCGATCCGCGACGTGACCCCACTGATGCACAACCCGCAGCCCTTCGAAATCCTCAAGATGGACAAGCGCCGCGGCAACATCGTAGTTTCCCGCCGTACGGTTCTGGAAGAATCCCGTGCCGAGCAGCGTTCTGAAATCGTTCAGAACCTCGAAGAAGGCCAGGTTGTTGACGGCGTCGTCAAGAACATCACCGATTACGGTGCGTTCGTTGACCTCGGCGGCATCGACGGCCTGCTGCACGTCACCGACATGGCATGGCGCCGTGTGAACCATCCGTCGGAAATCCTGTCCATCGGCCAGCAGGTCAAGGTACAGATCATCCGCATCAACCAGGAAACCCACCGTATCTCGCTCGGCATGAAGCAGCTCGAGAGCGATCCGTGGGATGGCATCCAGGCCAAGTATCCGGAAGGCAAGAAGATTTCCGGTACCGTTACGAACATCACCGACTACGGTGCGTTCGTCGAGCTGGAGCCGGGCATCGAAGGCCTGATCCACATCTCAGAAATGTCCTGGACCAAGAAGAACGTACACCCCGGCAAGATCCTGTCCACGAGCCAGGAAGTCGAAGTGGTCGTTCTCGAAGTCGATCCGACCAAGCGCCGTATCTCGCTTGGCCTGAAGCAGACGCTCGAAAATCCGTGGGCTGCATTCGCCCGCAACCATCCGGCCGGCACCGAAGTCGAAGGCGAAGTCAAGAACAAGACCGAATTCGGCCTGTTCATCGGCCTCGACGGCGATGTGGACGGCATGGTGCACCTCTCCGACCTCGACTGGAAC
The DNA here is from genome assembly GCF_000281735.1 of Rhizobium sp. AP16. Taxonomy (NCBI): domain Bacteria; kingdom Pseudomonadati; phylum Pseudomonadota; class Alphaproteobacteria; order Hyphomicrobiales; family Rhizobiaceae; genus Rhizobium; species Rhizobium sp. AP16. Next base: position 63,449 of record NZ_AJVM01000005.1, read on the forward strand.
CGTCCGGGCGAACAGGTCATCGAGGAGTTCAACAAGGGTGATGTCGTCAAGGCCGTCGTTCTCGACGTCGATGTCGACAAGGAACGCATCTCGCTCGGCATCAAGCAGCTCGGCAAGGATGCAGTCGGCGAAGCCGCTGCTTCTGGCGACCTGCGCAAGAATGCAGTCGTTTCCTGCGAAGTTATCGCAGTCAACGACGGCGGCATCGAAGTGAAGCTCGTCAGCCACGACGACATCACCTCGTTCATCCGCCGCGCCGATCTGTCGCGTGACCGTGACGAACAGCGTCCGGAGCGTTTCTCGGTCGGTCAGGTTGTCGACGCTCGCGTCACCAACTTCTCCAAGAAGGACCGCAAGATCATGCTGTCCATCAAGGCTCTGGAAATCGCAGAAGAGAAGGAAGCAGTTGCTCAGTTCGGTTCGTCCGACTCGGGCGCTTCGCTCGGCGACATCCTGGGTGCGGCTCTGAAGAACCGCGGCGCCGAATAATCCTCGGCAAGCCTGATAGAAATAGAAAACCCGCCGGAGCGATCCGGCGGGTTTTTGTTTGAGCTTCTTGTGGCCCGGCTATTTCATTCCCAACCGACCATGCGCCGATAGAAATCGAAGGCGTGATCGGACAGAGGATCGACCGGCGCGGGAGCCGGCAGCGCTGCTATTTTCGGCGCAACAGGTATGGCCGAAGCGGAAATCACGTCAACATTGGCGTCCTCGGCGGCTGGATCGGCGGCAGCAGCAGCCGGTTGATCCGCCTCCTCGGGCGGGGATTCGTCCTCGCTGTCGTCGCGCGCCGTCTCTCCGCCCTGCCCCTGTTCGCGCTCCTCATCGACCAGGTCGACGCGATCGACCCGTTTCGGATCGTCCTCGGTGGGGGTATCAGCCGGAAGGTAATGTGCGATCGCGAAGGGAATGCCGAGCAGCGGAGCGATCGTCGTTCCCGTCTGCGCCACGGCCTCCGACATATCCATGATCGTCATCGCCGGCACATTACCCTGCGATTTTACGGGAAGTGCGGCGGCCGATGCAGTCTGCGCCTCCTCGGAGGAAGCCGCGGTCTGGCCCGCCAAGGCGGCGGCGAGGTTCCTGAGGCTCTCGTCACGGACCGTCTGCGGTAATGGTTGCAGATCCTGCTGACCGGCGGCAAGCGCCTGCGCAATGACCCGTTCGGCAAGCGGCATATCGCTCCGGGTGACCTGCGGAAGATCGGGGCCGGTCACATCAATCGCGGGGCTGATGACGACCTGCAGCCCTTGCTTGATATCGGCCTGTAGTTGCTGGATGTCACGCGGCACCGGCGGTGGCGTGAGGGGAGATCTGATCAAGGCGATTTCGGTCGGAAGCTTTGCTTCGCCCACCGCCGCCAGAGGCAGCGATGCGGTGGGGAGTGCCTTGTCTTCGACGATGACGGCAATCTGCGGAAGGACACCCCTTTCAGCAGCGGGCATGCTTGCGGCCTGCGGCGTCGCGCTGACCTGCGGATTTGGAGCGGTTTGCGGCATCACGGCGGCCTCCAGCTCATGCATGGCCTCCGGAACCGGGATCATTACGGGACCGGCAATTGTCTGGAGGATAGTCGTCGCTGCCTGCTGCGGAGCCTGAGCGGAAGGCGTCGAAGGAGAGGCGGTAACAGGCGTGGGAGATGGCGCTGCCATCTTCTCGGGCAAGGCCGACGGGGCTGTCGTTGCCGTATTGGTGGCAGCCGCCTCCGAGGTCTTCGGCATCGCCTGCGCCGGGATCGGGGTCTGCTGCCCGACCGCATCTGGTTCTCCGGCATTCTGGCCATAGGAATTGACGACTGCCCTGATGACCGCATCGGGCTCCTGCGTCAGGGATGCATCCAGACTGACGGCGATCTGCACCGCTTTCGGGCTATCCGGATTGTCGAGGGCTTCAGCAAGCAGCGGCAGAGGAACCGGCGTTTTCATCTGCGCATTCAACTGTTGCTGGGCGGCGGCAAGTTGCTGGGGTGGCAGGCTTCGGATTGCATCGACCAGCCGCTGCGCCAGGGCAGCATTGCTCTCGCCGGGCTCGCGCGGAACGTTCAGCGCCACGCTGGCGGCGTCGATGGCCGACAGCAGGCTTTCGAACATCCGCTCGCGTGCCGCAGCCAGCAGCATGTTCAGCTTGCCTCCGGCGCTGGCGTTCACCGCACTCGACAGAACCGCAACCGGCGTCGCGGCAGCCTGGACGCTGGATGTTTCGGCGGTGGCAACCACCGGCTTCTCAATGGACGCACCCACAACGGAAACTGCGGCAACGGGAGACAACATGACATGCTCCTCTGTCTGGCAAGACGGTGTTGGAAGCGGGAGGCAGGTTCAGTCAAGGTCCGCTCATGCGGCCGGTCGCTATTCGAACGCCGGAAGTCGGCAAGGCAACGCAAGAAGGCGCCGATCGAATGCATGCAATCAGAGGCAGAATAGCAGCGCGTTTCTTAACAGATTGCTAAAGAAAAGCCGGTGCAGCGGAAGCGGCACCGGCTTTTTCAGTCGTTTTGTCTTTTGGCGCGGCTGATCAGCTATGCGCGAAAATATCGGCCTCTTCCCAGCCGAGGAGATCGAGCTTGGCGCGGGTCGGGAGAAAGGCGAAGCAGGCTTCCGCATGTTCCATGCGGCCATCGCGCACGAGGCGTGCCGTCAGCTTGTCGCGCAGCGCATGCAGATAGAGGACGTCTGAGGCGGCATATTCGAGCTGCGCCGGCGACAGCTTCTCCGCCGCCCAGTCGGAGGACTGCTGTGCCTTGGAAATATCGACCTCAAGCAGTTCCTTGAGATTGTCCTTCAGGCCGTGACGGTCGGTATAGGTGCGGCAGAGGCGCGAGGCGATCTTTGTGCAGAAGACCGGCGTGGTGGTGACGCCGAAGGTATGGAACAGTACGGCGATATCGAAGCGGCCGTAGTGGAAGATTTTCTGGCGGGTCGTATCGGCGAGCATGGCGACGAGATTGGGCGCTTGGCTCTGGCCCGAGGCGATGCGGATGATATCAGCGGTGCCGTCGCCCGGCGAAAGCTGCACAACACAGAGCCGGTCGCGGCGGGGGATGAGGCCAAGGGTTTCGGTGTCGATGGCTATGGCGCCGGTATAGCGGGCGGCATCGGCGGCGGAAATATCGCCTTCGTGATAGCGGATGGTGGCGGCCATGAAACTCTCCGGGCTTACTATCGGCTGAAACTTGTTATCGTCCTGTTTTATAGAACAGGCAGGGATATAGCGATACCGCGCGAGGCCTAGAATGTCGGCGGCGTATTGATCCAGAGCAATATGGTCTCGCCGTCGTGACGGTTGCGCCAGGAATGGTCGCGGCGGCTTTCGAAGTAGAGCGAATCGCCCGGCATCAGATCGAAGAACTGGTCGTTGTCGAGCACCAGCTCCAGCCGGCCGGCGAGAATATGGATGAACTCCTCACCGTCATGTCGATAGGCGCCTTCGCTGGTGGCGCCAGGCGCCAGGACGAAGCGATGGCAATCCATCATCGTCCGCCCTTCGGCGAGAAGCTGGACGGTCACGCCCGGCGTCGTCTCCGGCCAGGCACGCCATTCGCCCGACCGGATCAGCACTGGCACGTCCTCGCGCTCCTCGCCCGACAGCCGCGAGACCGTCGTGCCATAATAATCGGCGAGATCGTGCAGGGTCTTGAAGCTCACGCCCTGCGAAGTCCGCTCCAGCGTCGATAGTGTCGAGGATGTAACGCCCATGTCGGCGGCGACCTGATCCAGCGTCTTGCCGGCCGCATGACGGAGCGCCCGCAGCTTGCGGCCAATGCCGGAGGACGCCGCCTGCTCGCCATTCTCCGTACCCGGCAGGGTCGCGTCTTCCGTCTCCAGGGCTTCGCGGATCGCGGCGGGATTGAGCCCGCGCTCGGCGCGAAACCAGGAAATCCGCTTCAGCCGCGCGACGTCCTCGGCGCTATACTGGCGGTGTCCGGTGTCGGAGCGGCTGGGAACGACCAGACCCTGGCTCTCCCATAGCCTGAGCGTTGAAGCCGACACCCCCGCCAGACGCGCCGCCTCCGCCACCTTGTAGCGCACGGGCTCGATGCTGTTCATTTGCCAATGATTCCTGATCTTAGTCTTTTGATTTGCTTAGCATGGATGGCCGGCTTGCGTGAGCCTCGACCGCTTTCTTGTCACCCCTACAAAATGCCGCTTGATATCTTGCAGGAAAAATGTAGGAATTTTCTAAAGAACTTGCAGAAGTTCTGCAAGATAATTCGAACTTTCTTATCCCTGGAGAACAGCGCGATGACCCTGACAGACCGGAAGAACGCCGCCATTTCCCGCGGCGTTGGCATGACCACGCAGATCTATGCCGACCGGGCTGAAAATTCGGAGATCTGGGACAAGGAAGGGCGCCGCTACATCGACTTTGCCTCCGGCATCGCCGTCGTCAACACCGGCCATCGCCATCCCCGCGTCATCGCCGCCGTCAAGGAGCAGCTCGACCGCTTCACCCACACCTGCCATCAGGTCGTGCCCTATGAAAACTATGTGCATCTTGCCGAGCGCCTCAACGCCCTGACGCCGGGCGATTTCGCCAAGAAGACCATCTTCGTCACCACCGGCGCCGAAGCGGTCGAGAATGCCATCAAGATCGCCCGCGCCGCCACCGGCCGTTCGGCCGTCATCGCCTTTGGCGGCGGCTTCCATGGCCGCACCTTCATGGGCATGGCGCTGACCGGCAAGGTCGTGCCCTACAAGGTCGGTTTCGGCTCGATGCCGGGCGACGTCTTCCATGCGCCCTTCCCGGTGCCGCTGCACGGCGTTACCGTCGAGCAGTCACTCGCCGCACTGAAAAAGCTGTTTGCCGCCGATGTCGACCCGCAGCGTGTTGCCGCCATCATCATCGAGCCGGTGCAGGGCGAAGGCGGTTTTTACTCGGCGCCCGCCTCCTTCATGAAGGCACTTCGGGAACTTTGCGACCAGCACGGCATTCTGCTCATTGCCGATGAAGTACAGACCGGCTTTGCCCGTACCGGCAAGATGTTCGCCATGGACCATCACGAGGTCGCACCTGATCTCATGACGATGGCAAAGAGCCTTGCCGGCGGCTTCCCGCTGGCCGCCGTCACCGGCCGGGCCGAAATCATGGATGCGCCGGGACCGGGTGGCCTCGGCGGCACCTATGGCGGCAATCCGATCGGCATCGCCGCCGCTCATGCCGTGCTCGATGTCATCGTCGAAGAGGACCTCTGCAACCGCGCCAACCAGCTCGGTTCGCGACTGAAACAACGGCTGGAATCGCTGCGCGACAAGGTGCCGGAGATCGTCGACATTCGCGGACCAGGCTTCATGAACGCCATTGAGTTCAACGATGCGACGACGAAACTGCCGAGCGCCGACTTCGCCAATAAGGTACGGCTGATCGCCCTCGACAAGGGCCTGATCCTGCTCACCTGCGGCGTCCACGGCAATGTCATCCGCTTCCTCTCGCCGATCACCATTCAGGACGGCGTATTCAGCGAGGCGCTCGACATTCTGGAAGCCTCGATGCTGGAAGCAAGCGCCGGCAAATAACGGCGCTTGCGCCAATCCTATTCCCAGAACGCCCGGCGAGATAGCCGGGCAATATCCTCTCCGGAGTGCATATCATGACCTTCACGACCGCAATGACCAAGCATGTTCCCTTCTCCTCGCCCTTCCTGCGCGATGCCGGCTACATCAACGGCGTCTGGACCGCCGGCGGTGCGACGAAGACCTTCGATGTCATCAACCCGGCAACCGGCGAAGTGCTGGCGAGCCTGCCCGATATGGGCGCTGCCGAGACCACCGCAGCGATCGACGCGGCCTATGCCGCGCAAGCCGCCTGGGCTGCCCGCCCGGCCAAGGAACGCAGCGCCATCCTGCGCAAATGGTTCGACCTGATGGTCGCCAATGCCGACGAGCTTGGCGCCATCCTGACGGCGGAAATGGGCAAGCCCTTGCCCGAGGCCAAGGGCGAGATCCTTTATGCCGCTTCCTATGTTGAATGGTACGCGGAAGAGGCCAAGCGCATCTATGGCGAGACCATTCCGGCTCCCTCCAACGACAAGCGCATGCTCGTTATCCGGCAGCCGGTCGGCGTCGTCGGCACGATCACCCCCTGGAACTTCCCGGCGGCGATGATCGCCCGCAAGGTTGCACCGGCGCTTGCCGTCGGCTGCACAGTGGTCTCCAAGCCCGCCGAGCAGACGCCGCTGTCGGCAATCGCGCTCGCGGTGCTGGCTGAGCAGGCCGGCATTCCCGCCGGCGTGTTCAACGTCATCGTCGGCGTCGACGGCCCGGCGATCGGCCGCGAGCTCTGCGGCAATGCCAAGGTACGCAAGATCAGCTTCACCGGCTCGACCGAAGTCGGCCGTATCCTGATGCGCCAGTGCTCCGACCAGATCAAGAAAGTCAGCCTCGAGCTCGGCGGCAATGCCCCGTTCATCGTCTTCGACGACGCCGATCTCGACGCCGCCGTTGAAGGGGCGATCGCCTCGAAATACCGCAATGCCGGCCAGACCTGTGTCTGCGCCAACCGCATCTATGTCCAGTCGAACGTCTATGACGCCTTCGCGGCCAAGCTCGCCGCCAAGGTGGCCGAGCTTGCGGTCGGCGATGGCTTTACGCCCGGCGTTGCCATCGGCCCGCTGATCGACGAGCAGGGCATCGCCAAGGTCGAGGATCATGTCCGCGATGCCGTATCGAAGGGTGCAAAGGTGCTGACCGGCGGCAAGCGCATCGAGGGCGCCGGCACCTTCTTCACGCCGACCATTCTGACCGGTATCGACCGTACCATGAAGGTCGCCCGGGAAGAGACCTTCGGCCCTGTCGCGCCGCTCTTCCGCTTTGAGACAGTGGACGATGTGATCGCGCAGGCGAACGACACCGAATTCGGCCTCGCCGCCTATTTCTTCGCCGGTGATCTGAAGAAGGTCTGGCGGGTTGCCGAGGCGCTGGAATACGGCATGGTCGGCATCAACACCGGCCTGATGTCGGCGGAAACCGCGCCCTTCGGCGGCATCAAGCAATCCGGCCTTGGCCGCGAAGGCTCGCGTCACGGCGCCGACGACTATCTCGAGATGAAGTATCTCTGCATCGGAAACCTCTAGGGCGCCGTGCAGACAAGATGATGCATCGTAGCCGACTAACTATGTTGTCGTGATAAGGACGCGGCCCTGCCACAGCCGGGCCGCCGTCAGCTTTCCGGAATAGAAGGCGCCGGTGTCGATGTTGAGCCGCAGCCCATCCGCGTCGGCTTCCTTTACCGGCGTGTGACCGTGAATGATCAGTTTCGGCAGCGGCTGTGCGCTGTCGTGAAAGCGTGAGCGGATGTAGACAAGATCGTCATCCGCCTGCTCCGCGATCGGCCGGTCCGGATCGATCCCGGCGTGAACGAACAGCGCCTCCGGCGTGTCGAGCAGGATCGGCAGGCTGCGGAGGAAATTGATATGGTCGTCGGGCAGCCAGGTCCGGATGAAGGTATCAAGCTTTTTCTGCTGGGGATATTGCTGGCGCAAATTCTGGATATCCGCACCGTAGGATTTCAGCGTCGCGTCGCCGCCGAGCGCCACCCAGTCGTCCAGGGATATGTCTCCGTCGATATAGTCGAGCATCGCCATTTCGTGATTGCCGGTGAGGCAGATCCGGTCGAAGCCGTTCGGCGGCGGCACCATCAGCCGACTGATGACCTGGGCCGAGGCCGGGCCGCGATCGATGTAGTCGCCGAGCATGACGATCAGCTTGCGGCCGGGCAGCGTGGCGGCATCGGTGAAAATCTTGCGCTCCAGCGCGCTCAGGAGATCGTAGCGCCCATGCACGTCGCCGATCACATAGATGGGCATATTCAGGAGATCGAGCCGCTCACGCCGCCGCTGCTGGCCGAAGCCACGCGTCACTTTTTCGCGTATCGTATTTGCCACCATGAAACTCTCTCATCGAAGTGTCAGCATCCCCAGCGCTCCAGCCCACATGAGCAAGAATGATCGAAAAACGACGATTCTTTGCCTAGTCATGGACATAAACGCTTCTGTCAGCCCTCTACCTCGCCTCAAGCCGTCAAGAAAACGTTACCTTGCGGCAAAGCGTCCTGAATGTGCTCATTTCGCATGGCAAAAGTTGACATGATGTACCCACAATCCTATCGCGCTCGATAAGCCAAGAGGAGGACTTTTCATCGCTACGACCATTACCAGGCTCGGCCTTGCCGCCGTTCTCGCCCTCGGACTTACCGGACAGGCCTTTGCGCATGCGCATCTGAAATCGGCAGCACCCGCCGACAAAAGCACGGTCACAGGCTCGCCCAGCGAGTTGGACCTGACCTTCACCGAGAGCCTGAACCTCAAATTCTCCGGCGTCAAACTGACGGGTCCGGACAAAACAGCCGTCAAGCTTGGTGATCCCGGGCTCACACGGAATGACAAAGTTCTGATAGTTCCCGTTTCTAGCCCCCTTGGCTCCGGCACCTACACGGTCGAATGGCATGTCCTTTCCACCGATGGCCATAAGACCAATGGCAGCTACACCTTCACCGTAAAACCTTGATCGACCCGGATACAGCGCTGGCGGCATGCCGGTTCCTTCACGATGCATCACTGATGCTTCTGTGGGGCACCTCGGCCTATCTTTGCCTCATGGTGCCGAAAGTCCTGGCTGACAGGGTCTGGCAGATGTTCGCTGGCACATCGGTCGTCACGGCTTTGCTTGCCGGCGCGACAGCCTTCGTGTCGCTGCCGCTTGCAGCCGCCAGCATCGGCAACGGCTGGAACGACGCCATCAATGCCGGCACGCTCCACGCGGTCTTGTTCGAGACGACGGTGGGGCAAGCCTGGCTCGCACAGGCTGTGGCCGCCCTTATCGTTCTTCTCGCCCTGCCGCTGCCGGGGCGTAGGCGTCATCGAGGTATTGCACTGGGCTCCGGTCTCGGCCTTGCAGCCCTCGTCCTGACCGGGCATGCCTCGATGCATGAGGGATGGCTGAGGATGGCGCATCGCGCCAACGATATGCTGCACGTTCTGGCCGGTGGCGGCTGGTTGGGCGCGCTGGTACCGCTGATCCCCATTCTCCGGCTTCTGAGCCAGCCTGAATATCGGGTTGAGGCGCTGCTCGCACTGCGACGTTTCTCCACGGCCGGGCATGTTGCGGTGGCAATGGTCATTATCTCCGGCATCGTCAATACGACGCTGATCCTCAAACATCTGCCAACGGACTGGTCGTCGCCCTATCAAGCGCTGCTTGGCCTCAAGATCGCGCTTGTCGCCGGCATGAGCCTGCTGGCGATCGTCAATCGCTATGTTCTCGTGCCGCGCATCGGGCATGATCAGGCGCGGGCGCTGAATGCCATCCGCCTCGGCAGCATCGCCGAGATCGTCCTCGGTATCGCCGTTATCGCATTGGTCGCCGTCTTCGGCATGCTCGAACCGGTCTGACCGTCAGGCCGACAGTAGCTTCACCACCGCCTGAATAGCTTCGGCATCCCTCGTCTTCGGCCTGTATTCAAGGCCCACCCTGCCCTCGTAACCATGGGCGAACAGCCAGTTCAGCCTATCGGCCAAATCGATCTCGCCCGTACCCGGATTGTTGCGGCCGGGGTGATCGGCGACATGGACATGGACGATGCGATCGACGCGTCTGCCGATGGCATCCTCCGTTCGCTCTCCCATCACGGCCGAATGGTAGATGTCGTAAACGATGCCCACTTCCGGCCGGCCGACCTCGTCGACGATATCGAGACCTTCCACCGTCGAGGACAGATAGTAGCCGGCATGATCGACCAGCGTGTTCAGCGGTTCGAGGCCGAGGCGCACGCCCGAACCTTTGAGAATATCGGCACCGGCACGCAGGGCGGAGACCAAGGCGGCGCGCTGCTCGACGCGCGAAAATTCCGGCAGATCGTCTCCCGCCTGCGCGATCAGAACCGGAGCGCCGAGGCGCTGGGCCACGCCGACGGATGCCCGCAAGCCCTCCAGCCAAGCCTCCTTGTTAGCCGGATTCGTCAGCGCAATCATCGGCTCGGCGACAATGCCGGCAACCGCGATGCCTGTTTCAGAGATCGCCGATGCGATAGCATCCAGATCCTTGTTCGCCCAGCGCCAGAACTCGACCGCGTTGAGACCGGCCGCGTGCGCCAGCCGGATACGATCAGCGAAATCATCGCCCTCGCGGGCAAACAGCCACTCGATACACGCCGAAAATTGCCTCATGAAATTCTCCTCTCCAAACAAGCCTTGAGGAGTGCGACAGATCGACGGCGGCGGCAAGGGGCTCCGTAGCTAGAATTGCGGGGCCGGTCGTCGCATCGGGGGCCGGACGGCCTCGACGTTCATCGCGGTCAGGACCCGCATGTCGCGGCGGAAGTCCGAGGGCGTCATGCCGGCAATATGGCGGAAGGACTTGTTGAAGGCGCTGATCGAGCCGAAGCCGCTGTCCATCGCCACCTGCAGCACATTGGCACCATCGCGCATCAGCATCGCCTGGGCGCGCGACAGGCGCAGCAGGTTCACATATTTACTGAGCGTCATGCCAGTGCATTTCTTGAAGAGGTTCATCGCATATTTCGGATGCAGGTCCGCCGCCTTGGCGATATCAACCGTATCGATGTCGTGCAGGAAATTGCCGGCGATGAAATCGCACATCCGCGCCAGGCTGCGGGACGATTGCGGATGCACCTGCCCACCCATTTCGGGCTCCCGTTTTTCCGGCAGCATGAGATAGGGCTCGAAGGCGATGCGCTCCAGGCGCAGCAGAAGTTCGGCGACCGCATGGCCGGCCTTGGCCGGATCGCCGGAGACGGCATAGCGATGCCAGCGCGCGAAATTCTCGTTGTCGGCAGCATCCGTCGCAGACGTCACCAGGATCTGGCCTCGCATCAGTCGGCCGGAAATATCAAGGGGCAGGCGCATACGGAAAAAATGCACCAGCGGCAGATGCGCGCCGGCATAGATCGAATCCTCCGACGAATCATCCATCTGATGCGGCTGGCCGCCCCAGAACAGACAGATATCGCCAGCCTGGAGCTGAACTTCATGATCGTTCATGCGGTAATGCACGGTGCCACGCATGATATAGTTGATCTCGACCTGCGCATGCCAATGCGGCTTCGCCATCAAGGGAGGATGGGTGTGAAACATCTGCAGGGTGGTCGGCAGCCCTTCGATGCTGCTCGCACCCGGCTGATAGACCGCTCGATCACCCACCTTACTTTTCGCCAAGTCAATGTTCCCTTTTTAGGAGACAGAAGCGTACCGACAGATAGTTTAAGCGTGTTCGTTAGAGGACGGCAATTGAAAAGGGAGGATTTTCAATGCGTTTAAAACTTCTTGGCGCGACTACGCTCGCCGCCATGCTTGCTTCCGGCTCCGCATTCGCCGAGCAAACCACCATTACCGTCTGGAGCTGGAACGTCGCCGCATCGGCGCTGAAATCCACGCTTGAGGGCTTCAACAAAAAATATCCGGATATCAAGGTCGATGTGCAGGACATCGGCAACCCGCAGGTCTTCGACAAGATGCTGCCCGCTTGCGCCGCCGGTGGCGACGGTCTGCCGGACATCATGTCGATCGAGAACCACAAGGCCTCGATCTTCTGGAACCGTTTCCCGGACTGCCTGACCGATCTGACGAAGCTCGGTTATACGGACGAACTCAAGAAGCAGTTCCCGGATTTCAAGCGCGCCGAGCTCGAAGTCGGCGATGCCGCCTATGCCATGCCCTGGGATTCTGGTCCGGTCGCGGTGTTCTACCGTCGTGATCTCTACGAGAAGGCCGGCGTCGATCCGGCAACGATCAAGACCTGGGACGATTTCATTGCCGCGGGCAAGAAGATCTCCGCCGCCAATCCGGGTGTGATCATGGCGCAGGCCGATCTCAACGGCGACAGCGAATGGTTCCGCATGCTCGCCAACGAGCAGGGCTGCGGCTATTTCTCGGATGACAGCCAGAGCATCGCCGTCAGTCAGCCAGGCTGCATCAAGGCCCTGGACAAGGTGAAGGAGATTAAGGATGCAGGCCTGCTGAGTGCAGCGAACTGGGACGAGAAAATCCAGTCGAACAATGCCGGCAAGGTCGCGTCGCAGCTGTATGGCGGCTGGTATGAAGGCACTATCCGTTCGACGTCGCCGGATCTCGCCGGCAAATGGGGCGTCTACCCGATGCCAAGCATGACGGCCGACGGCCAGCATGCGGCCAATCTCGGCGGTTCGTCGCTGGCCATCGCCAGCAGCTCGAAGAACAAGGAAGCCGCCTGGAAGTTCCTGGAATATACGCTTGGCACCAATGAAGGCCAGGTCACAATGCTGAAATCCTTCGGTCTCGTGCCGTCGCTGCTGACGGCGGTCAAGGACCCCTTCGTCAACGAACCACTGCCGTACTGGGGTGGCCAGAAGGTCTGGGCCGATATTCTCTCGACCCTGCCGAAAATCCGTCCGAGCCCCGGCACCCAGTATTTCAGCGACGCCGATGCAATCATCAAGGCGGTGCAGACGAAATACCTTGCGGGCGGCTATCCGGACGGCAAGGCTGCGCTCGACGATGCAGCCCAGCAGATCGCCTCGGCGACCGGACTGCCGATCGCAAAGTGAGTGACACAGCCGGGCGCGCCTCCCAAGCCGCGCCCGGCATCCCCGCCGCCCTTGAGGCGGCGGGGATGTGCCTTGCACGTCACCTCATTGAGAAAAAAAGGAGAAGGCTTTCATGCGGTTGCGAAACCGGAGCGCTTACGCGTTCCTTGCGCCCTATCTTCTGGTGTTCGCCACCTTCTGGATCTGGCCTATCATCAATTCGTTCCTGATTTCGTTCCAGAATACGCGCGTCAATCCCTGGATATTCAGCGCGACGGTCAATTGGGGGCGCCTATTCGGCGACCCAGCCTTCTACAACGCGCTTACCAATACGCTGATCATCCTGGTGATCCAGGTGCCGGTGATGATCTCGCTCGCCACCGTCATGGCGGTGCTGTTGAACTCGCCGCTTCTGAAGGCAAGGGGCCTATTTCGCTTTGCCTTCTTCGCCCCGGTCGTGGTCGGCGAAGTCGCCTATGCCGCCGTCTTCCGGCTGATGTTCAATCTCGATTTCGGCATTATCAATAAGCTTCTCAGCGGTGTCGGCATCGCTCCGGTTTCGTGGTTCGCCAATTCGCATGCTGCCATGTTGCTGATCATCATCGCCGTGACCTGGCGCTGGGCCGGCTACAATGCCATCATCATCCTCTCCGGGCTGCAATCGATCCCCGAGGATGTCTATGAGGCTGCCACGCTCGACCGCGTCGGCCCCATCCAGCAATTCATCCACATCACCCTGCCGCTCCTGAAGCCGATCATCCTTTTCTGCGTGGTGCTGTCGGTCATCGGAACGATGCAGCTCTTCACCGAACCGTATCTGATCACCAACCGCGGCGGCCCCGGCGGTGCGACCGAAACCCTAGGCCTGCTGCTCTATCGCCAAGGCTTCCAGTCGACCAACTTCGGCTATGCCTCCGCAATCGCTTACACCATGGCGGCATTGGCGGTGGCGATCTCTCTCCTCAATCTCTGGGTGGGGCGCGAACAAAAATGAAATCGAAGTCCAAATCCACTCTGATGCGTTCGATCGCGCTGCATGCGCTGTTGGTGCCGCTCGCGCTTATCTGGCTGTTTCCGCTCTGGATGATGTTCATCTTCTCGACCATGCCGGACGAGGGCATCTTCAGCCCATCCATCGTCCTGACACCGTCGACGAGCTTCTTAGACAATGTCCACAATCTGCAGGCCGACACCAACTTCTTCGGCGCGTTGACGATCTCCATCGTCGTCGCGATCGTCTATACCATCCTGTCGGTTTTCCTGACATCGATGGCCGGATGGGCGCTGGCCCGCTACCGCTTCCTCGGCCAGTCCGTCGTCATCGGCATCATCCTCGGAACGATCACGCTGCCTTATTCGGTGGTCATCATTCCGCAGTTCATCATGGTGGCACGCAATTTCGGGCTGGCGAACACCTGGGTCGCGCTCATCGTGCCGCCGCTGTTCAACTCGCTCGGCGTGCTGTTCATGCGCCAGGCCTTCTCGATGATGCCGGCCGAGCTTTTCGACGCGGCCCGCGTCGAGGGTGTCAAGGAGTGGCAGATCTTCCTGCGTATCGCCCTGCCGCTCGCAAGGCCGACCATGGCGGCGCTCGCCATCATCCTGTTCCTCGCTTCCTGGAACAACTATCTCTGGCCGCTGCTGATCAACTCCCGGCCGGGCATGATGACGGCGCCGGTGGCATTAGGAACGCTGATCGGCCTCACCAAGGTCTCTTGGGGCGGCATCATGGCCGGGGCGGTCATGCTGACAGCACCGATCCTCATCATCTTCGTTCTCCTGCAACGTCATTTCATCGCCGGCATCGCCGCTGGCGCAATCAAGTAATTCCGGGAGATCCCGTATGGCAGAACTGTCTCTTACCAATATCGTCAAACGCTACGGTTCGCTGGAAATCATCCACGGCGCCAACTTGGAAGTGAAAGACGGCGAGTTCGTCGTCTTCGTCGGCCCGTCCGGATGCGGCAAGTCCACGCTGCTGCGCATGATCGCCGGGCTGGAGGATATTACCAGCGGCGAGCTCAGCATCGGCGGCCGCGTCGTCAACGATGTCGAACCGGCCGATCGCGGCATCGCCATGGTCTTCCAGTCCTATGCGCTCTATCCGCACCTGACCGTCGAGCAGAACCTCAATTTCGGCCTGCGCATGAACGGCAATCCGAAAGCCGACACTGACCGCCGCGTCAAGCAGGCTTCCGAGATCCTGCAGATCACCGAGCTGATGCAGCGTCGGCCGAAGCAGCTTTCCGGCGGCCAGCGTCAGCGCGTCGCCATCGGCCGCGCCATCGTGCGTGAGCCGCAGATCTTCCTGTTCGACGAACCGCTCTCCAACCTCGACGCCGAACTGCGCGTGCAGATGCGCGTCGAAATCTCGCGTCTCCACAAGAAGCTCGGCACCACGATGATCTACGTGACGCACGACCAGACGGAGGCGATGACGCTCGCCGACAAGATCGTCGTGCTTCGCGGCGGCAATATCGAACAGATCGGCGCGCCGCTCGATCTTTACGACGATCCCGTCAACCAGTTCGTCGCCGGCTTCGTCGGCTCACCGAAGATGAACTTTCTGCTGGCCGAGGTCGTCGACAATCAACCAGGCCGCATCGCGGTGGTCCTGCGCAATCAGCGCAACGTCCGCTTGTCGCTGCCGAC
This sequence comes from Rhizobium sp. AP16, assembly GCF_000281735.1. Lineage (NCBI taxonomy): Bacteria > Pseudomonadati > Pseudomonadota > Alphaproteobacteria > Hyphomicrobiales > Rhizobiaceae > Rhizobium > Rhizobium sp. AP16. The sequence continues at coordinate 78,614 of NZ_AJVM01000005.1, forward strand.
CACGACCGCTCGGGTCGAAATCGGCGAGCAGGTGACGCTTGGCGTTCGCCCCGAACATTTCCTCGAGGCCGGACGCGGCGATGTCGACATGACCGTCGACATCGATGTTGCCGAGCATCTCGGCAATACCAGCTACATCTACGCCAATGTCGCGGACGGCGAGCAGATCGTGATCGAGCGTGAAGAATCCCGCAATGCCAGCAATCGGGACACGCTGACCGTCGCCCTCTCCGCAGCCAAGACATTCCTGTTCGACAGCGCCGGCAACCGATTGCGATAGGCGCCCATTCCAACCGCTCCCAAGACAGCATGAAGATTGAGGAAAGGATAGTTTCATGAGTACAGACGCACCCATCCGCTGGGGCATCATCGGCCCCGGCACGATTGCCAAGACATTTGCCGACGGTGTTGCCCATTCGCGCGGCGGCAAGCTCGTAGCCATCGCCAGCCGCAACCCCGACAAGCCCGGCCTTGGCGACAACTTCCCCGGCGCACGCATCGTCAATGGTTACGAAGCACTACTCGCCGACAAAGACGTCGACGCCATCTATATCGCCACGCCGCATACCGGCCATGCCGAATGGGCGATCAAGGCAATCCGCGCCGGCAAGCATGTCCTCGTCGAAAAGCCGATTGCACTCTCCGCCTATGATGCCGAGGCGATCTATTACGAAGCCACGAAGGCCGGCGTTTTCGCCGGTGAAGCCTTCATGTACCGTGTGCATCCGCAGACGGCGAAGCTGATCGAACTGGTGAAAAGCGGCGTGATCGGCGATATCCGCATCATCCGCTCGTCCTTCGGCTTCAACATGGGCAGCGTCAGGCCGGAACACCGGCTGTTTGCCAATGAAACCGCCGGCGGCGGCATTCTCGATGTCGGCGGCTATCCTGTGTCGATGGCACGGCTGATCGCCGGTGCAGCCGACGGCAAGCCGTTCCTCGATCCTGACAAGGTCTCGGGCGTTGCCCATCTCGGCCAGACGGGCGTCGACGAATGGGCGTCAGCCGTGCTGAAATTCCCGAACAACATCATCGCCGAAGTTTCCTGCTCGATCATGGCGAACCAGGACAATACGCTGCGCATCATCGGCTCCGAAGGACGTATCGAAGTCAAGGATTTCTGGTTCGCTTCCGGCCATAAGGGCGGCGTCGGCAAGATCGAACTCATCAAGGGCGGCGAGACGCAAGTCATCGAAGTCAAAGAAGACCGTTGGCTTTATTCCTTCGAAGTCGACGCCGCCGGCGACGCCATCCGCGCCGGAGCCAAGGAATTCGCCTATCCGGGTATCGGCTGGGCCGATTCGATCGGCAACCTGCGCGTTCTCGACCAATGGCGCGCCACCATCGGCCTCGAATATGAGGTTGAAAAGGCGACACGGCGGACGACGAACATCGTCGGGGCACCCGTCACCAAGGGCAACAGCGTTCCAAAGCGCAGCATTCCCGGCATCGCCAAGCCGGCCTCGATCGTCACGCTCGGCTTCGAATTCTTCCCGAATTTCGCCGCGGCATCGCTGACGCTCGACGCCTTCTACGAGGCCGGCGGCAATGCCTTCGACACCGCCTATGTCTATGGCGGCGGCAAGACCGAAAGCATTTTCGGCGATTGGCACACCAGCCGGAAGGTGCCGCGCGAGGAGATCGTGCTGATTGGCAAGGGCGCGCATTCGCCGCTCTGCTACCCTGATATGATCGGCAAGCAGCTCGATCTGTCGCTCAACCGTCTGAAGACCGACTATGTCGATATCTACTTCATGCATCGCGACAACACCGCCGTTCCGGTCGGCGAATTCGTCGATGCCATGGACGCAGAGGTCAGGGCCGGCCGCATTCGCGGTATCTTCGGCGGCTCCAACTGGACCCGCGCCCGCTTCGACGAGGCGATCGCCTATGCCGAGAAGAACGGCAAGACGGCTCCGGCAGCGCTTTCCAACAACTTCTCGCTGGCGGAAATGCTCGATCCGATCTGGGCCGGTTGCGTCGCTGCCTCCGACGACGACTGGAAGAGCTGGCTGAACGCCAAGCAGATCCCGAACTTTGCCTGGTCGAGCCAGGGCCGTGGCTTCTTCACCGACCGTGCGGGCCGCGACAAGCAAAGCGACGAGGAGCTGGTGCGCGTCTGGTATTCCGACCGCAATTTCGGTCGTCGCGACCGCGCGATCGAACTGGCGCAGAAGCTCGGCCGCAACCCGATCCATATCGCGCTCGCCTATGTCGTCGCCCAACCCTTCCCGGTCATCCCGCTGATCGGCCCGCGCACGATCGCTGAACTGGAAGACAGCCTCTCGGCGCTCGACATCAAGCTGACGCCGGAACAGGTGAAGTGGCTTGAAGGCTGATACCAGCCTATAGTCGGCCCGGTTGCCGCGCATAGGGTGAAACGCAAACGGCCCGCTCCTCCAAGGAGCGGGCCGTTTTGTTATTGTCGCCTCGTTGGATCAAGCCGCGAAATCGAATGCCTTGGTTTCGGAGCCTTCGAAGCCGAGAAGATAAGTTTTCCGCTCGAGACCGCCGGCAAACCCACGCAAATCCCCGGCGGCACCAATGACACGATGGCATGGCGCGATGATAGAGATCGGGTTTCGGCCATTGGCGGCGCCGACCGCCCGGATTGCCTTGGGAGCGCCGATCTGCCCGGCAATCTGCGTGTAGGAGCGCGTCTCGCCGAAGGGGATGGTGAGCAGCGCCTGCCAGACTTTCTTTTGAAACGCCGTGCCCGAAAAATCGAGCAGAAGATCGAAGACCCGCCGCTCGCCGCCGAAATATTGCCGCAACTGCCGCTCCGTTTCCACCAGAACCGGATGGTCTTCATCCTCCGCGACGATAGTCAGGGGTACGCGGCCCGGCCGGTCATTGTCCCAGAGGATCGCCGCCAGGCCCTTGTGGCTGGCGACAAGCTTCAGCTCGCCAACCGGCGACGTCATCAGCTTGAAAACATGCTCTTGTCGCGCATCATGCACTGTCTTGGCCATATCGATTTCCTCCTGCCGGGGCCGGAACGAATGAGCCTGACGGCACTCCCCGCGTCTTCGGCCCGATCGCGGTGATTCGACTACATCACCAACACTACCAATATGGCCATGGCGACCTGCAATCGCCCACCCGAAAAGCGTTCCCGTCGAACGAAAGCGCACTATTGTGAGGCTGCATTTTTGCTGATGCGTTCAAACGAGCGTCTTCGCAATGGCCTCCGCGGCGGCGAAGCCGGTTTCGTAGGCGCCATGGGCCGTGGAATAGCGCGTCACTGAGCAGGCTTCACCGGCAAAGAACAGGCGCTGATCATGAGGCGCGGCAAGGACCTGCCGCTGATCGGAAGCGCCGGGCACCGCATAGGAGTAGGATCCGCCGACAAAAGGCTCGCTTGCCCAGGCGGACATGACCGCCGGCGACAGCATGTCCTCAACACTCGAACCGAAGAAACGCTTCAGCTGTTCCACCGAGAAATCGAATGCCGCGCCGATCCCCTCCCGCTCCAGATCATGGGCAAGATCGCCGGCAAAATAGGTCTCGATGACGGGGGCGCCAAAAGGCTTCAACTGATAGGATCCGGTTCGTCCGCTATGATAGGAGCCGAGAATATGGGCATCGGCCGGAAAGGCCTCCGGCGTCCGCACCTGCAGGAAAAGCTTGTTCGCCAGCCCCAGCGGCAGCTGTGATGCCGCCTCGATCTTGCCCGGAAGCGGTGGCCAGAACGCAATTTTTTCGGCCGCGAGAATATTCGTGGAGACGGCGATGACGACGGCCTTCGCCCTTAGATCGCCCCTCGCGGTCGATAGAACAACATAATCGGCGGCACTGTGGTCGATACGGCGGACTTCCGCTTCGGTATGAACCGGGAGTGGAGCTGCGTAGGTCGCAACCAGCGTTCCGTAACCCTGCTGCACCCGCCAATCCGGACCCGGGCCGGGATCGTAGCGGCTCTGATCGATAGCAGAGGATCGGTCTAACTCCGCGCCGGTAAGGAACGTGCCTAGCGCGTGGATATAGCCATTCCAGGGATTGCCCGCCGCAAGCAACGCCGAAAGCGGAGCGTCCTCTTCACCCTCATAGGTATAGATCCGTTCGAGGAACGTGTTGGCCGCAATACGCGCCGCCTTGGCATCGCTGTCGTCCCTCTGCAATTGCAGCCCGCCGTCGCTCCAGGGCGCCGGCGTGCGATCGACCGTCAGGCCGATCTCTTCGGCGATCCCCGTCCAGGCATTTGTCCTGGCGCCATGCAGCCAGCCACAACCAAGATCGAGCGCAAGACCGCCGAGGTCGGCCGGATGCACCGTCCGCGCCCGGCCGCCGATGCGATCGGAAGCTTCGAGCAGCACAAGCGACAAATCGGGTCGTAGCGCTTGCAGCCGCCGCGCCGCGCCAACGCCGGCAGCT
>NZ_AJVM01000006.1:0-143026 GCF_000281735.1 Rhizobium sp. AP16
GTTAGCCGTGACAGGCTGCGCCTTCGGCTTTACGACCGCCTCGCTGCGCGGTTTCAGACTGGCGCCGGAAGCAGGCGGCTTGGTCGTTGGTTTGGCGATCTCGGCCATGCATTACACCGGCATGATGGCCTATCACGTCGATGGCATCATCGAGTGGAACGTGGATTACGTGGCCAGCTCGATCATGCTGTCCATGGTCATCGCGGCATTCGCCTTCAGCCAGGCCATCCGTCGGCCCTGGCGCCATTCGCCTCTCCTCGCACTTGCGCTCTTCGTCCTTGCCGTCGTGACGCTCCATTTCACGGCGATGGCCGCCGTATCGCTCACTCCTTTGGCGACGGGTGCCGCGGGCACCGACCCGCATGTATTGCAGGCAATGGCCATTGCCGTCGCTGGCGTCGGCCTGCTCATCGTCGGCACCGGCGTCGCCAGCTACATGATCGACGAACATGCCACGCAGGAATCCATCCAGAAGCTCCAGCACATGGCGCTCAACGATCTGCTGACCGGCCTACCCAACCGTGGCAGCTTTGCCGACCATCTCAACCAAGAGATGGAACAGGCGGAACGCGAGAATGCGAAACTCGCCGTCATCGGCATCGACCTCGACCGCTTCAAGGAAATCAACGATCTTCGTGGACACAAGGCTGGCGACCAGGCCCTGAAGGCGATCGGACGTCGGCTCGCACGTCTGGTGAAGGACGGCGAATTCGTCGCCCGCGTCGGTGGCGACGAGTTTGCGGCCGTCAAGCGGTTCAACGGGCAAAACGAGCTGCTGGACTTCGTCGCGCGACTGGAAAAGACCATGTTCGAACCGATCCGGATCGACGATTTCGAGACGGTGACGGGCGCCAGCATCGGCGTCGCCGTCTATCCCGACGATGGACGGGATCAGGAGCGCCTTGTCAGCAATGCCGATCTGGCGATGTACCGCGCCAAGGCCGATGTCGGGCGCGTCGTCTGCTTTTACGAATCCAAAATGGATGAAGCTGCCCGCGAACGCCATACACTTGCCCAGGATCTGCGCCGCGCCGTCGAACTGGATCAGCTCGAACTGCACTACCAGGTGCAGACCTCGGTTCGCACGGGCGAGGTCTGCGGATATGAGGTTCTGGCGCGCTGGAACCATCCCGAACGCGGCAAAGTGCCCCCGGCGGAATTCATTCCTATCGCGGAGGAAAGCGGCACTATCCTTGCGATCGGCGAATGGGTGCTGCGGACGGCTTGCAAACAGGCTGCCTCATGGGACAAGCGCTACAAGATCGCCGTCAACCTCTCGCCTGTCCAGTTTGCCCATGCCGACCTTGCCCGGCTTGTGCACGAAATCCTGCTCGAAACAGGGCTCTCGCCAAGCCGGCTGGAGCTCGAAATCACCGAGTCCACCATCATCGCCGACAAGACCCGCACGCTGCATGTGCTGCGTCAGATCAAGGCGCTGGGCGTAACCATAGCGATAGACGATTTCGGAACAGGCTATTCGTCGCTGGATACGCTGCGTTCGTTCCCATTCGACAAGATCAAGCTCGACCGCTCCTTCATGAGCGAAGTGGAAGGCAGCATACAAGCAAAAGCCATCGTGCGGGCCGTGCTGACGCTTGGCCGAAGCCTTGAAATCCCGGTTCTTGCCGAAGGGGTCGAGACAAACCACCAGCTCGAAATCCTCAAAGTCGAAGGCTGTGACGAAGCCCAGGGCTTTTTCCTTGGGCGGCCGAAGCCGGTCGGGCAGATATTTCTGCCTGATGAAACCATCGATGCCGAATTTCCGGCATCGTTTTCCGGCCGCATCCCGCCCGTCCGGATCAGACGTCGCTCGATCGCTTGAAACAGGTCAATGCGGCGTGTAACTGAGCCGCTAGAGGAAGTAACGGAGTTTCAACGGTAGCAGGGCAGCTCCGATCGCAGCGGCATCCCCTCTCGTTTCACTCAGCACCAGCTTCGCCTCCCGCGGCCCGACATCATACCGATGTGCGCGCGAAGATGGCATGTGCACGCGCCCGATCATCATCCGCCCAAGCTCCCGCGGCAATTGCCCCCCGAACACGATCGCCTGCGGATCAAGCACGGCGATCAAGCTCGCGACCAACCGATCCAGCAGGGGCATAGTCTGCTCCAGCCACGCCCCCACGCCGGGCCAGGACGGATCGAAGCGCTGGTGCAGTTCATCGATCGAATGGATATCGATGCCGTTCTCCTGCAGCATCCGGATCAGATATTGCAAAGCAGGCCGCTTTGGCGATTCATCCGGATTGTAGATGCCGCTGAATTCGCCGGCATTGCCGTGAAAGCCATGAAAGGGCTTGCCGTCAAGGATGAGGCCGCCGCCGAAACCGTAATTGAAGGAAAGATAGGCGAAGGTGGAACACCAGAGGCCGGCGCCGCGCAGGCTTTCGCCAATAGCACCCGTCGTCGCGTTATTCTCCAGCCATACGGGAAGCTCGAAAGCGCGCTCAAGACCCGGACGCAGATCGATGAGCGACCAGTCCCGCAGAGGCTCTGGCGCATTGAATTCGCGATTGTCCATAACGAAAAACCCCGACATCGAAAAGCCGAGCCCCGCCAGGCGGTCGCGCGCGATGCCGTGCTTTTTCAGGATGGTTTGAAGAGTTTCCAGAAGCGTGGCGATGGTCGCCTGCCGATCGCTCGGCACCATCCTCAGGGTTTCCTCAGCAACCACGTTGCAGCCGAAATCGGCCAGATACAGGATCGCTGAATCGGTGTTGATCGAGATGCCGACGGAATAGATCGCTTGCTTCACCAGTTCGATCGTCGGACTCGGCTGGCCACGCGCACCCTTGAGCGGCGCGCCCGCGCAAAGAAGGCCCCGCTCCATCAGGGTTTCCACAAGCCGGTGCACGGACTGCTGGGTCAGATTGGTATGCGCCGTGATCGTCGAACGCGCGATCGGCTCGTGACGGCGCACGATATCGAGGATCATCCGTTCGTTGTCGCTCGCAAGCGGCGACATGTCGAACCTGGTCGGGGAAGCAGCTTGCAGTGTCATACCTCTGGCTTAGCCGCTCGGACGAGGGCTCGCAATCCATCCTGTAATGCCCAGAGGGGCTTTTTTATTGGACCCGTCACAAATATTACACCTAAAGTGTATTAATAGAAATGAGAGCAACATTTCCCGCCGGAATGGGCAAGATCTGATCCTCCTCCCAAACCTCAACCATCCGAAAGTTCTCCCCATGCCCAGCCAGACCGCTGCCTCCCGTTTCGCAGACATTTTCTCGCTCGTTTCGCGCAGCAACCCGGATATTCTCACCATCGCGCATCGCGGCCTGTGGACGGCAGCGCCGGAAAACTCGCTGGCGTCGATCCGCGACGCGGCAGCACTCAATGTTGAGATCGTCGAAATCGACACGCAGGCGACGTCCGATGGAAAGCTTGTCGTGATCCATGATGCGACGCTTGACCGGACATCGACCGGCACCGGCGTTGTCAGCGCCAGCGATCTTACGACAATCCGCAATGCCCGTCTTCGCTCAGGTGGCGGCGGAGAGACAGCGTCCGTCACCGACGAGCGCATTCCGACGCTGGAGGAAGCGCTGGAGGAGGCGCGCGGGCGGATCTTCGTCAATATCGACACGAAATATTCGCGTGACTTGCCGCTGGTGATCGCCACGATCAAGCGCCTCGATATGCAGGACCAGATCATCATCAAGACCGATATCGAACCGGCATCCGGCCATTTCCCGGTGATCGATGCGGACTGGTTCGGCTCCATCCCGCATATGCCGATGTTTCGCGTCAGGCCCGGACAATTCGCCGAAGACCTGAAGCTGATCGAGCCGCTGCGGGCGCCGATGGTGGAGGTCAAGTTTTCCGACATCGCCGATCTCGCCGCCGGACGCGAAGAACTGGAACGCCAGAATATCCGCCTCTGGATCAATACGCTCGATGTCTCCCATAATCTCGATTTCAACGACAGCCGGGCGCTCGGCGATCCCGAAAGTGTATGGGGCACCTTGGCCGAGGTAGGCGTCGGCGCCGTCCAGACCGACACGATTGCGCCATTCAAGCAATGGCTCGCCGGCCATGAGACCAAGAGGATCGCATGATGGCCGTCGCCCACGAGCGTCTCTCACAGGCGAGCGCCATTATCGAGGAAGCGGCCGACAAGGCGCTGCATTTCTTTGCTGCGCATCAGACGGTCGCCACCCGTGCCAAGGGCGTGCAGGACTTCGTTTCCGAAGCCGACACGACCGTCGAAAACCTCATCCGCGATCGACTTGCCGCCGCCTTTCCCGGCGAATCAATCATTGGCGAAGAGTTCGGCGGACAATCCGAAGGCGCGTACTGGATTATCGACCCGATCGACGGCACATCGAACTTCCTTCGTGGTTCGCCGCTCTGGGGGATATCGCTCGGCTTCGTGCGCGACGACCGCCCCGAACTCGGTGTCGTCGCCATGCCGGTCATGGGCGAGATTTACGCGGCGGCCGATGGCACTGGCTTGTTGATGAATGGCAGGCCGCTTGCACGCACCATTCCTTCGCAGGACGTCCGCATCATGTCGCTTGGCGACAGCCTGGCCGACGATCTCGACGATGCCGCCAAGCTTCAAATCGGGTTGAGGCGCGCCGGTTGGGTCGTCGAAGCCTTCCACTCGACCTCCGTCTCCCTCGTCTTTGCCGCACGCGGTATTTTCGACGGGCATTTGCAGAAGGTGACGACGATGTGGGACATCGCCGGCGGTGCCGTGCTTGCCCGCGAAGCTGGGCTCGAGGTGCGGATCGGTGAGGATCTCGCAAGCCGCGTCCCATGGATCGCAGCTGGAACGCCGGCCTTGTTGGCGGCGACTGAGCCGCTCTGGCCGGAGATCAGGACCGATACGGGTCTCTCTTGATCAAACAGCAAGCCGTGGGAAGAGTATCGACGAGGCCCAAACGGCCTCGCCTATCATCAAGCAAGAACCTCCCGCTGCTTGCCATACATCCTGCTCGCGCGTAGCAGGCGCTGCGAGTAGGGATGCTCGACCTCTCCCTTTCGCAACCTTTCGATATCGACCTCTTCGACGATCTCCCCCGCCTCCATGATGGCGACGCGGCTGCACATATGGGAGACGACAGCGAGATCGTGGCTGACGAGCAGATAGGTCAGGCCGCGCTCACGGCGCAGGTCGTCCAACAGGTTGAGGATTTCGGCCTGGACCGAGACGTCGAGCGCGGACGTGGGTTCGTCGAGCAGCAGGACGGCGGGGTTCAGAACCAGGGCGCGGGCGATGGCGACGCGCTGACGTTGGCCGCCGGAAAGCTGATGCGGGAACCGGTAGCTTAGCGACGGATCGAGGCCGACGGAGCGCAGCAGGGCATCGACATCCATCGAGCCGGTGGCAATCCCCTGGTTACGGAGCGGCTCCTTGAGCTGCGAGCGGATGGTCTTGCGGGGGTGGAGCGATCCGTAGGGGTCCTGAAACACCATCTGCACCCGGCGGAAGAACGGCCGGTCGCGCCGCCGGTCCAGAATGTCGCCGTCCAGCTCGATGCTGCCTTGGTAATTCGGATTGAGACCGGATATGGCACGCAAAACCGTGGATTTTCCACAGCCGGATTCACCGACCAGGCCAAAGGCCGTGCCCTTCTGGACGCCGAAGCTGACGTTGCTCACGACCGGCCTCTGGCCGGCGGCGAAACGGATGGTAAGATTGTCGATTTCGATCATCGCGTTCTCTCCAGGATCTTGCTGTCGAGCCAGGACGGATCGCGTTTCAAGATCGGCAGGCGGGTCGGTGGATCGTCGATCGACGGCAGCGACGCGAGCAGGCCTTGCGTATAGGGGTGCCTGGCCTTGTCGAGGTCTCGCGCCTCAAGGACCTCGACGACCCGTCCGGCATACATGATCAGCACGCGGTCGCAGAAATTCCGCACAAGGTTCAGGTCGTGACTGATGAAGATCAGGCCGAGATTGCGCCGGGCGACAAGCTCATCCAGCAGGGCGAGGATTTCGAGCCGCACCGTGACATCAAGGGCCGATGTAGGCTCGTCGGCGATCAGAACCTCGGGCTCGGCAATCAGCATCATGGCGATCATCACACGCTGGCCCATACCGCCCGATATCTCGTGTGGATAGAGGCGGGCCACCCGTTCGACATCGCGGATCTTGACGGCGTCGAGCATCGCGAACGTTTGGCCGTAGGCCTGTTTCGCGCTCGCCTTGGGATAATGCAGGCGATAGGTTTCAGTGATCTGCTCTCCGATCCGCATGACCGGATTGAGCGAATATTTCGGATCCTGCAGGATGAGCCCGATCCGCCGCCCACGGATCGTCATCATCTTGCGCTCATCCACTTTCAGCAGATCCACGTCCCGAAAACTCATCCGTTCGGCGCTGACCATTGCCGTCGGCGGCAGCAGCCGCATGATGGCGCGACCGACCGTCGACTTGCCCGAGCCGGATTCGCCGACAATCCCGAGTTTTTCCTGCCCCAGCGAAAAGCTGACGCCGCGCACGGCCCGCACGGAGCCGCCGCCGAAGGCTATCTCAAGATTGTGGATATCGATGAGGGGAGAGCTCATTCCGCACCTCTTGGATCAAGGACATCGCGCAGCGCATCGCCGACGAGGTTGAAGGCAAGGCTTACCAGCGCGATGGCAATGCCGGGGGCGGCGATGACCCAGGGGCTGTCGAGCATGAATTCGCGGCCTGTGGCCGCCATCGACCCCCATTCCGGCCAGGGCGGCTGTGCGCCGAGGCCGAGAAAGCCGAGGCCGGCGGCGGTGATGATGATGCCGGCCATGTTGAGCGTCACGCGTACGATCACCGAGGGGATGCACATCGGCAGAATGTGGCGAGTGATGATCGCCAAGGGCGTCGCGCCTTGCAGACGCACGGCGGCGATGAAATCCGCCTTGCGCAGGCTGAGCGTTTCGGCGCGCGCGAGCCGGGCAATCGGCGGCCAGGCCGTCAGCGAGATCGCGATGATCGCATTGGTGATGCCGGGGCCGAGTGCCGCCGCAAAGCCCAGCGCCAGCACCAGGCCTGGAAAAGACAGGAAGATGTCGGTGATCCGCATCAGGATCTCATCGACAATCCCCCCGAAATAGCCGGAGCAGGTGCCGATCAGCAGGCCCAAGGGTGCGACGATGACCGAGACGAGCATGATGATATAGAGCGTCGTGCGCCCGCCATAGACGATGCGGGCAAAGACATCGCGGCCGAAATTGTCAGTACCGAGCCAATGCTGCGTCGATGGCGGCGCGAGCCGCCCCGCCATGTCCTGCACGATCGGATCATACCGCGTCAGCAAGGGCGCGGCGATGGCAACGAGGATCAGCAGGACGATGATGGCAAGGCCGATAAGGCCGAGCGGATGCAGGCGGAACTTCAGCCAGCCCTGATGGAATTGCTGCACGGAGGACTGGAACCATCCCTGGGGCTCGGGCGCGAGCAGCCATTTGCGAAAGCTGTTGCCGCTGGCGCGATCTGTGTGTTCGGCGGAGATCGTCATCGGCGTCACCGTGTCCTTGGATCAAGAATGCGATAAAGCACATCCGAGATGATATTGATGGTGAGGAAGACGGCGCCGATCGTCAGCACGGCGCCCATGACGACATTCATGTCGTTCATCTGCAGTCCTCGCGTCAGATATTGGCCGAGCCCAGGCCGGCCGAAAACCGTCTCGATCAGCACCGCGCCTTCCAGCAGGCCGCCGAAGGTCAGCGCCATGATTGTCAGCAATTGGACGCGGATATTCCGGAAGGCATGGCGCCAGACGACCTTGCGCCGTCCAAGCCCCTTTGCCCTTGCCGTCACGATATATTCCTGGCCGAGCTGCTCCAGCATGAAGCTGCGCGACATGCGGCAGATATAGGCCACGGAATAATAACCGAGGATCGCGCCCGGCAGGATGATGTGATTGAGCGCGCTTTGAAACACGTCCCACTGGCCTTCCATAGCGGAATCGATCAGCAGAAAGCCGGTGACTGGCGTCACGAGCCCCTCATACAGAACGTCGACGCGACCCGACGCACCAACGAGCTGGAGCTTGGCGTAGAAGACGAAGAGCGCCATCAGCCCCATCCAGAAGATCGGAATGGAATGGCCGGCAAGGGCGACGATGCGCGCGATGTGATCGAGGATCGTGCCGCGCCGGACGGCTGCGGTGATGCCGAGCGGGACGCCGACGACGATGCCGATGATCATGGCGATGATGGCAAGCTCGATGGTCGCCGGGAAAATGCTCAGGAGATCGGTCAGGATCGGCTGGCCGGTCGTGGCCGAGGTGCCGAGATCGCCGGTCGCGATCTTCCCAACATAGGTGAGGAACTGCATCCAGATCGGCTGGCCGAGCCCAAGCTCGTTATAGACGCGATCATAGACCGCCTTGCTCACCTCTGACCCAGTAATGGCAAGCACCGGATCGGCTGGAAGTAGTCGCCCCATCGAAAAGGTAAGAAATAGTAGCCCGAGCAGCGTGGTGACGATCGCCACGACGCTGCCCGCCAATCGCCGCAGGAGGGCGACGAGCGGATGCGGCGGCGTATCCGCGAACGCATCCCGATCCACACTGCCGTGGGTATCGCGTTTCGGTGTCAACTCGGCACTCGTCACAGGCGATTACTCCTTCGTCACGTCGTGCCAGCGCGTCGACCAGGTCGTATGCCCGTGATAGCCCTTGACGTTGGCGCGCATGACATAGGGATCGGTGCGCTGGAAGAAGATGATCAGCGGCGAGTCCATGCCGCCATAGATGCCGTCCATCTTCTTGAAGAGGTCGGTGCGCTTGGCGGTATCGCGCTCCTTCATCGATTGGTCGACCAGCGTGTTGAGCTCGTCCACCTTCATGCCGGCCCGCCAGAGATAATAGCTGCCGAGACGCGCCTCGTCGCTATTGTCGGGATTGTAGGCATATTGCGTGGCGACGGCGAAGGGATCGGGAAGCCGGGCACCGGAATTGCCGAGGAGTACCTGGTATTTGCGCTCGCGAAACGCCGGGATGAATTCGCCCGGCACTAGATCGAGATCGATACCGGCAACACGGGCACTTGCCTGCAGCGCCTCGGTAAAGGGCAAGGTTGCCGCCGCCGATGGATTGAGCACCTTCTTCAGGCCGTTCGGATAGCCTGCCTCTGCCAGCAATTGCTTGGCCTTGGCCGGATCGTAGTCATAGCGCGATGTTGCATTTTCCGGTGCGCCTATCATCCCGCGCGGGATCATCGATTGCCAGGGAAAGCCGGTGTAGCGCATGATGTTGTCGGAAATCGCCTTCCAGTCGAAGGCATGCTGGAACGCCTCGCGAACCTTGGGCTTCTGCAGATCCGGATCCTTCTGGTTGAGCGCGATATAGTAGAAGCCAAGACCTGGAACATTGTCGATCACCATGGCCTTGTTGGTGGAGAGCGCATCGAGATCGCCGCTTGAAACATATTGCCCGATATCGACGTCGCCGGCCTCCAGCTGCAGACGCAGATTGCCCGATTCCGGGATATGGCGGGCAACGACGCGCGTCATGGCCGGAGCGCCGCCCCAATAGTTCTTGCGGGCATTGAAGATCGCGACATCGTTCGGCCGCCACTGCGCCAACGTGAACGGCCCGCTGCCTGCCGAATTGGCGGAAAGCCATGTACCGCCGAAATCGCCGTTGGCCTCATGCGACAGGGCCGTCTTCTTGTCGATGATGCCGATCGACGAGCCGGCGAGAGAATAGAGCACGAGATCGGTATTGACGGCCTGCGGCAGCTCGACCTCCAGCGTATGCTCGTCCTTGGCCCGGATCAGCTTGTCGACGTTCTCGGCGGTGAAGCCCCAGGGCGCGATATCGGTCGAGCCGACCTGCCCCATCTTGATGACGCGCTGAATGGACCAGGCAGCGTCCTCCGCCGTCACGGGATTGCCGCTCTGGAAGGTCGCATCGTCACGCAAAGTGAGCGTGATGATCTTGCCGTCCGGCGAAACGCTCCACTTCGTTGCAAGCATCGGCTTCAGCGTCTGGAGGTCGTCCGGGGAGAGCTGCACCAGATTGTCGTAGAGATTGGAGATCAGCTCGGACACCGTGCGTGCATTGTTCTGCGCCGGGTCGAGTGTGCGGATGCCGGTCAGATTGGTGCCGATCACCAGCATGTTCGGCGGCGATGCGGCTAAGGATGGCTGCGCGGCAATCAAGGCAGCGGCGATTGCCACCGATGTCAGCAAGCTCTTCAACATTTCAAGACCTCCCAATCTTTTTGCGCGGGCAGCGCCCACGCCTTTTGCAGTCTGTAGCAGCGCACAGGCTCGGTGCGCTTACCCCTCCCAGTCCTTCAGCAGGCGATGCAGCTCCTCCCGATCCTTCTGATCGAGCTGCGGCAATCCCGGCACACGCACGGGGCCGACATTGAGACCCGAATAGGTCACCGCCTCCTTCACCACCGTGACGTTGGCGCCGTTGCGGAATTTCGTACGCATGCGTTCGAACGGCTCGAGCTTGTTGACGATCGCACGCGCCGCGGCGAAATCGCCCTTGTCCAGCGCATCGAGGACGGCGAGCGACAATTGCGGCGCGACATTGACCAGACCGGAGGTAAAGCCGCGCGCACCGGCGGCGGTGAAGGTCGGTGCCCAGCTCTCGGCAAGACCGCAGACGAACAATGCGCCCGCCGGGTCCGAGGCTGCGATCGCCCTGGAGAGCAGCATCAAATCCGTCGTCGCGAACTTGATGCCGGCAATGTTGGCGTGGCCGGCAAGGCGCACCATGTCGTCGACGCTGAAGCCGTCGGCGCGCACATAGGCGACCAGCGGCAAGGGCGACGCTTCCGCAAGATCGCAGAAATAGTCGATCTGGGCTGCGGGTGCGGCAAAGGGATCGACAGGCTGATGCGACATGACCGCGGATGCACCGATCACAGCGGCATTCTTTGCCATTGCGATCGCCTCGCGCAGAGATCTGCCGATCGCCGCTGTCACCGGTGCCTTGCCGTCGACGCCTGCAACCGCTGCCTCGTGGACATGACGGATTTCCTCAGGTGTCAGGGCGTAGAACTCGCCGGTATTTCCCGCCGCGACGATATTGTGGATGCCGGCAGCGGCGACCCGATGATAGACCTTCGCCGTGATCCGGGGTTCGACCTCGCCCCTATCGTCATAGGCCGTCACGGGAACACCGGACACACCTTTCAGCGCCTGGCGTATGGTTGCGATACTCATCTTCTTCCCCTTGCTAGCTCTCCACCGATGATCGAAATGGAAGGGCGGTGGCATCGGTCACAGCCGGTCGCCGCATCATCCCTTCCTCCCACTGCTGCTCAGACCCCCTGGAACATGCGGGCGCGAGCGTTCAATATGTGCCGCTTCATCGCGTCATGCGCCTCGGTCTCCTGCCGTTCGAAGATCGCCTTGACGATCACCGCGTGCTCGTCCTGGACGGTGCGTATCTGCTCGGGCGTGCGCTTGAGGCTCAGGCTTCGCGTGACGGAATGCCCGATGGCGAAATGCGGCTTGAACCATTCGCGCAGCGTGATGTGAAACTGGTTTCCGGTCGCCATGGCAATCGCATCGTGCAGCGCCTGATCCTCTTCGGCGCCGAGCTTGCCGTCGCTCAGGCACTGCTCGATGTTGAGAAGAGCGGCTGAAATTCGTTCCTTGTCCGCCGGCTGCCAGTTGCGTGCGGCAAGCTCGGCCGCTTCCGCCTCGAGGCCGGCGCGAAACTCGAAAAACCGCTGCACATCGGCCAGGGAGCCGACCGGCACCATCTTCAGCACGGACGAATCCGGTCGTTGCCGCACATAGGAGCCGGACCCCTTGCGCGAGACGATCAGGCCGTCACCCCTCAGGCGCTCCAGCGCTTCGCGGATGACCGGCCTCGACGCCCCGAACATGACGGCAAGCTTTTCCTCCGACGGCAATCTTTCGTTCACCGGGAAGTTTCCGTCCGCGATCATGCCCACGATCTTCTCGTAGATGATGTCGCCGAAGCGCGTTGCGCCCCCGTCCGGTGCAGTGACGGCCGACAATGTCATCATCATCCTTTGTTTTGCCGCCCGGCGACAAGGTTCAACCCATTTTCTAGGCGGCAGGGCTACTAAATCTGTTAATATCTGTCAACTCTTGTAATTATCTGAGAACGTATCTATGGTCTGCTCGCGGCGCCAAAAGGACGCCTTGCGATGGGTCGGGAGCCTGTCGCGCCGGCTCAGACAAAGTCGTGCCGGCATCAAACGGGAGGGATATGGATGCGCGATGAAATACTGTCTCGCGGCGTGACACGTCGCGCCGTTCTTGGGGGCATGGCAGGCGTTGCGGCCTTGTCCCTTGCCGGTCGAGCCGCCGCCGCAGGCGGCGAAGCCCCCGCATTGGCCGAGCTCGTCAAGGGCGGAAAGCTGCCGCCGCTCGCCGACCGGCTGCCGAAAAAGCCGATGGTCGTGACACCTTTCGAAAAGGTCGGCACCTATGGCGGAACCCTTCGGCGCGGCCTCAGAGGCTCGTCGGACCATAACGGCATCCTGCGCATGGTGGGCAATCAGAGCCTCGTGCGCTGGAACATGGAATTCACGCAGGTCCTGCCCAATCTCGCTGAGCGCTGGGAGGTCAATGACGACGCCTCGCAATTCACCTTCCACCTGATCGAAGGCGCACGCTGGTCGGACGGCCATCCCTTTACCGCCGATGACGTCGTTTTCGCGATCGAAGACTGCGTTAAGAATACCGACCTCTACAGCGCAGCACCTGCGCAGTTGTCCGTCGCGGGCAAGGTGGTCAATGTCGAGAAGCTCGACGACTTCACGGTGAAATTCACCTTCGCGGCACCAAATGCGCTCTATCTGGAAAACCTCGCGACGCCGCTCGGCCAGCATCCGACGCTGTTTCCGAAACATTACTGCAGCCAGTTCCTGCCGAAATACAATCCGAACGTCGCCGACGACGCCAAGAAGGCGGGCGTCAGCAGCTGGCCTGAGCTATTCCGGGCGCGCTGCGGCGATATCGAGATCCCGTCACGATGGGGCAATGTCGACAAACCGACGCTCGACCCCTGGGTCGTGAAGGAGCCCTATACCGGCGGCGCGACGCGCGTCGTCATGACCCGAAACCCCTATTTCTGGCAGGTCGATACCGAAGGTAACCAGCTGCCCTATATCGACGAAATCAACTTCGGCATTTCGCAGGATGTCGAATCCCTGATGCTGAACGTCATCTCGGGAAAGATCGATATTCAGGAACGCCATATCAGCGTGCTCGCCAACAAGCCGACGCTCTCGCAAAACATGAAGAAGGGCGATTACCGCCTTTTGACGCTCGTACCCTCCACTTCGCAGCAGTGCCAGATCTACTTCAACATCACCCACAAAGACCCGACCATGCGCAAGATGTTCGCTGACAAGTCGTTCCGGCAGGCGCTGTCGCTCGGCATCAACCGCCAGGAAGTGATCGACATCGTCTATTTCGGCCAGAGCGAGGGCTATCAGGCCGGGCCGCGTCCCGAACACCCCTGGTATCACGAAAAACTCGCGCGCCAGTTCACCGACTATGATGCCGACAAGGCGGGCGCGATGCTGGACAAGGCAGGCTACGACAAGAAGGACGGCAACGGTTTCCGACTGAGGCCGGACGGCCAGAAGATCTTCTTTGCCATTGACGTCATCCCGACGCTCTATCCAGATCTCGTCGACGCGCTGGAACTGGTGAAGGCGCATTGGGCGCAGATCGGCATTGACATGAAGGTCAACACGATCGAGCGCGCGCTCTACTATACGCGCGGCGACGACAATGCCCATGATGCGCAGGTGTGGCCGGGGCCTGGCGGCCTTGATCCGATGCTCGACCCGCGCGACTTCTTCGCCTTCCATCCGCAAGGTTCACGCTACGCCATTCCATGGTCGGTCTGGTACACCTCGAACGGCAAGCAGGGCGAGGAGCCGCCGGAGAGCCAGAAGAAGCGCATGAAGCTCTTCGACGAAGCGCGCTCAACCGCCGACCTCGACAAGCGCGGTGCGGCCATGAAGCAGATCTTCGATATCGCCGCGGAGGAATTCGAGACCGTCGGCCTGTGCCTTGCCGTCGGCGGCTTCGGCATCATCCGCAACAATCTGCGCAATGTGCCGGAGAAGCAGCCCGACAGCTGGTCATGGCCCAATCCGGGACCGGCGCTGCCGCAGCAGTTTACCTTCACAAGCTGATTTTGCCGACTCAGCGCCGCCCCTCGCGGGCGGCGCCATTTTCAAGCGCGCCGCTCGACACCAATGATGGGCCTTCCTGGGCCTGCCGGTTTCGAAAAGCGGCGTTCCATGCAGGGATAGGGACGCTTCATGCTGGTCTTCATCACCAAACGCCTTCTGTGGATGATCCCATCGCTTTTCGCGATCAGCTTCCTCGCCTTCGTGCTGATCCAGCTGCCGCCGGGCGACTACGTGACGACCTATATCGCCACGCTCGCCTCCTCGAACGAGGTCGTCGATCAGAACACAGCGGCACAATTGCGCGAGCGCTTCGGCCTCGATCAGCCGATGATCGTGCAATATATCAAATGGATATGGGGCATCCTGTCGCGCGGCGATTTCGGCATCTCTTTCGAATGGCAGCAGCCGGTCTCGGGCCTCATCTGGGAGCGCATGGCGCTGACCTTAGTTTTGGCGCTGGCGACATTGATCGCGACCTGGGGTATCGCGCTGCCGATCGGCGTCTATTCCGCTGTCAAGAAATATTCGATCGGCGACTATCTCTTTACCGCCTTCACCTTCCTCGGCCTTGCCATTCCGTCCTTCCTGCTGGCGCTGGTGCTGATGTATGTCGCAGCCGTTGAGTTCGGCCAGGATGTTGGCGGGCTGTTTTCCTCCGAATACGAGACCGCGCCCTGGAGCATCGCCAAGATGCTCGACCTTCTCACGCATCTATGGCTGCCCGTCATCATCCTTGCCGTCTCCTCGACGGCAAGCCTCATCCGCGTCATGCGCGCCAACATGCTCGATGAGCTGCCTAAACCCTATGTGACGACCGCGCGAGCGAAGGGACTTTCCGAGTTCCGGCTGCTGGTGAAGTATCCTCTGCGGATCGCGCTCAATCCCTTCATCTCGACGATCGCCTGGCTGCTGCCCAACCTGATTTCCGGCTCCGTCGTGGTCGCGATCGTCCTCAATCTGCCAACGGCGGGACCGCTGCTGCTGCAGTCGCTGATGGCGCAGGACATGTATCTCGCCGGCGCCTTCGTGCTGTTGATCTGCGCACTGACGCTGATCGGCTCGCTGATCAGCGACATCCTGCTCGCGCTGGTCGATCCCCGCATCCGGTTGGAATAGGAGCCGCTCATGGCCGACATTGCCGTCACAAATATTCCGCCGGACCGCGCCGCCGTCGCCTCGCAATGGCAGCTGATCTGGTGGGCCTTCCGCAGGCACAAGCTTGCCATGGTGGCCCTCGTCGTCACCGTGATCATGTACATCGTCGCCATCATCCCGGGCTTTTTCGCCATCAACGACCCCACTCTGCAAAACGCGCGGGCGACCTTTCATCCCCCGCAGCAATTGCATTTCATCGATACCGACAACGGGTTCTCCCTCGGCCTGCACTATTATCCGCTGAAGCTCACCCGCGACCCGGAAACCCTGGCAGCCATCTTCAAGGAAGACAGGACGAAGCGGGTCGATGTCAGCCTGTTCGGGCGTGGCTACGAATATTCGGTGCTGGGTCTTTTCAACTCCAACATCCATCTGCTTGCCTCATCCGACAAAACTACCCCTCTCCTGCTCTTCGGCGCCGACCGGCTTGGCCGCGATGTCTTCAGCCGGACAGTACAGGGTTCGCAGATCTCGCTGTCGATCGGCCTTGTCGGCGTCTTCTTCTCGCTGCTGCTTGGCATCGTGCTCGGCGGCGTCTCCGGCTATTACGGCGGCCGGCTCGATTTCTTCATCCAGCGGCTGATCGATTTCGTGCTGTCGCTGCCGACCATCCCGATCTGGCTTGCCATGGCCGCGGCACTGCCGCAGGGCTGGCCGGCAGCACTGCAATATATGATGATCACCATCATCCTATCGCTGACCGGCTGGGCGCAGCTCGCCCGCGTCGTCCGGGGCCGCTTCCTATCTCTGCGTACGGAAGAATTCGTGGCCGCGGCAAGGCTCGACGGCGCCCGCGAGAGTCGGATCATCTTTCGTCACATGCTGCCGAGCTTTGCCAGCCATATCATCGCGTCGATCACGCTCGCCGTGCCGGCGATGATCCTTGCGGAGACATCGCTGTCTTTCCTCGGGCTTGGCCTGCAACCACCGACCATCTCATGGGGCGTGCTTCTGCGCGAGGCCCAGAACATCCGTTCGATCGCCACGGCGCCATGGCTCTTCATGCCGGGCCTTGCCGTCGTCATCGCCGTCATGGCGCTCAACCTTCTCGGCGATGGCCTGCGCGATGCAGCCGACCCCTATAACAAATGAGGCCGGCATGACCGATATCGTTTCCATGACGGGCGTCAGGCCGCTTCTGCAGGTGAAGAGCCTGAGCGTCGACTTTCCCTTGCGCACCGGCAATTTCCGCGCGGTCGACAACCTCTCCTTTTCGATCGAGCCGGGAAAGACACTCTGCGTCGTCGGCGAGAGCGGATCCGGCAAGTCGGTGACGGCACGCTCGATCCTGCAGATTGTCGATGCGCCCGGCCGTATCGCCAGCGGCTCGATCATCCTGAACGGCTCGGACGGAAGCTCTATCGATATCGTCAGCCTCAATCCGCGCGGCCGCCAGATCCGCGCCATACGCGGCCGCGACATCGCCATGATCTTCCAGGAGCCGATGGCCTCGCTCTCGCCGGTGCACACGGTTGGCGACCAGATCATCGAGGCGCTTCGCCTTCACACCAAAATGAGCAAGGCGGAAGCTCGCGCTGAGGCTATATCCCTACTCAAACAGGTGGAGATCCCATCGCCGGACAAAGCGGTGGACCGATACACATTTCAATATTCGGGCGGGATGCGCCAGCGCGCCATGATCGCCATGGCGCTCGCCTGCAAGCCGCAGCTTCTGATCGCCGACGAACCGACCACGGCGCTCGATGTGACCACGCAGGCCGAAATCCTCGACCTGATTGCCCGGCTGCAAAAGGCCTATGGCATGGCGGTACTGTTCATCACCCATGACATGGGCGTCGTGGCACAGATCGCCGATGATGTGCTCGTCATGCACAATGGCGTCGCCAAGGAATATGCGCCGGTCGAGCAGATCTTTCACGCGCCGAAGGACGACTATACGCGCATGCTGATCGGCTCCGTCCTGAAGCTCGAGGAGAAGGCCGAGATCAGGCTGGCGCGCCCGCCGCTCGACAGGACGGCAGCGCCTATTCTCGAGCTGCGCAATGTCTCGATGGCCTTCGGCGAAGTGAGAGCGCTCGATGATATCTCGATATCGCTGCTTCCGGGCGAAACGCTCGGCATAGTCGGCGAGAGCGGATCCGGCAAGACCACCATGGGTCGCTCGATCATGCGCCTCCTCGACCCAACTGCCGGCGAGATCCTCTATCGCCGCGCCGATGGCGGCATCGTCGATCTGGCGACCGCGAAGGGAGAGAGTCTCGCGGCCGCACGACGCGAATTGCGCATGGTCTTCCAGGATCCCTTCGGCTCCCTCAACCCGCGCATGACCGTCTCGCAGATCATTGGCGAGCCGCTTCTGGTCAACGGCATCGCAAAAGGCCGGGCGCTGGATGAGCGTGTTTGCGACCTGATGGAACAGGTGGGCCTCGATCCGAAGACGCGCGAACGATATCCGCATGCTTTTTCCGGCGGCCAACGCCAGCGTATCGGCATTGCCCGCGCCATCACCCTCAACCCGCGCATCATCGTCGCCGACGAGGCGACATCGGCGCTCGACGTATCGGTCCGTTCCCAGGTGCTCGACCTGTTGATGCGGCTGCAGGACAAGCTTGGCCTTGCCTATATCTTCATCAGCCACGACATCGGCGTCATTCGTTATATGTGCGATCGTGTCGGTGTGATGTATAAAGGCCGGCTTGTCGAAGTCGGCGATGCGGACAAGGTCTGCAACACACCCGAGCACGCCTATACGCAAGCACTCATCTCCGCCATTCCCCGCCCAGATCCGCGTGATCGGGATCATTCGCGGCGTTTCCGCTACGTCGAACCGGACGTGCTGAAAAACGGCAGCGCGGCGTGATGACGATCGCGCCGATACCCCCTCATGTGCGGAGCTCCCTTCCGCACCATGACTGTTGCAATCGATAGAAGGACAGACAGATGAAGATCGACCGCATGCGGGTTTTCATGACCCGGGACAAGGACCGCCCCCGCGTTATCGTCGCACTCGACACGGATGACGGCCTGACGGGCTGGGGCGAATGCTACAATCACGGCCCCGACAAGGCGCTGCCGCCCATTCTCGATTATCTCTACGGTTTTCTGTCCGGCCAGGACCCGACCCGCATCGACTATCTGGTCAACTTGCTGATCCAGCAAAGCCGCTTCCCGCCCGGCGCGCTCGGGCTTTCAGCCATCTCAGCGCTCGACCATTGCCTGTGGGACCTCTCCGCCAAGGCCGCGAATGTTCCGGTCTATAAGCTGCTCGGCGGCGCCGTGCGCGACCGCGTCAAGGTTTATGCCGGTGTCTATACCGCGCCGGATGCACCGGCCGCCCGCGACGAATTTGACCGACTCAATGCCGAATGGGGTTTCACCGCCTTCAAGCTCAGCCCCTGGCGCGTCGACATTCACGCCCATCGCTGGGGCAATGTCGTCAAAGCGTCGGCGGACTATTTCCGCTCGCTGCGCGAGACCGTGCGCGACGATTACGAGATCGCCTTCGACGCGCATGCGCAGATTTTCGAGCCGGTTGCCGCAAGGCAGCTCGGCAATGCGCTCGCACCCTACGATCCGCTGTTTTATGAAGAGCCGCTGCGTCCCGAAAATATCGACATGTGGGGCGACCTCAAGCAGGGGCTGAACTGCGTTCTGGCAACCGGGGAGTCGCTCTACAATCGCAACGAATTCCTACGCTTGCTTCAGGTCAAGGGTGCCGATCTGATCCAGCCCGACATCTGCGTCGTCGGTGGCATCAGCGAGATGCGGCGTATTGCGACCCTTGCCGAAGCCTATTTCGTCGGCGTGGCGCCGCACAATCCGATGGGCCCGCTGGCAACCGCCGTCAACGTTCACTTTTCGGCGGCCACACAGAACTTCCGCATTCTCGAATATCGTCTGCCCAAGGGCCAGGCCTATGTCTATGGCGGCAAAGATATCGAAAAGCGGCAGGGCGAGACGCGTTATGTCGTCGACCCATATTTGCCGAAGGACGGCTATCTGGAGCTTAGGCCCGACAGGCCTGGCTGGGGCGTCGAGATGGACGAAAAGGCGATGGAAGAGGAAGGTTATATCCATTGGCAGCGCCGTGTTCCGAAACGTCCTGACGGCTCTTATGCCTTTGCCTGAGTGATCGGTTAGGCCGGCATGCTGCCTCGATGGCCATCATGCCGGCCCGGCTCGCACCTAAAGCGAGCCCGTAAAGATTGGATTCAGTCTTTTTTGGTAATTGTCCGTTAGCAATACGAGCTGGTGAACTCCCGACGGCATCGATTGTGCTGTCGATCCTTGTTTTGCGTGCGGGCTCCTATGCGTATTTCGGCTGTATCAGCAATCCTTCTTGCCTCCCTGGCATTGTCAGGTTGCTCCACCAGTTCCGGTGCGGGCGACCTCGCAGCCGGTCTACCATCAGCCGAAACGACGAATTCCATTGCCCGGTCGGACGGCCCCGTGCCCTCAGTAAGTGTCGGCGAGGTGATCGCGCAGGCGGAACAGCAGCAGGGCTTATACGCTCCATCAGCGCCAGGTCCGCGCCCACAAGCGTTCCTGTCGGTGGCCAAGACGGAAGGCACCCCGCTTCCCGCGGAAAGGCCCGTGGCGTTGCTGATGCCTGCCAACCCCAGGATCAGCAGCATAGCGCCGCTGGCGCGTTCGCCGATCTACGCCCGCCGTTTTCGCGACGCCAAACCGATCAATTTCGGCGTCTCCTCGCCGAGAAAGCTTGCCGTGCACGGTGTCGACGTTTCCCGCTGGCAGGGCGATATCGACTGGCAGACGCTGCAAACGCAGGGCGCGAACTTCGTCTACATCAAAGCGACCGATGGCGGCGACCATCTCGACCCGATGTTCAGGCAGAACTGGCGCAAGGCCAAGGAGGCCGGGCTGAAGCGCGGCGCCTATCACTTCTTCTATTGGTGCCGGACCGCCGGCGAACAGGCCGACTGGTTCATCCGCAACGTTCCGAAGGAAGCGGGTGCATTGCCGCCGGTGATCGACGTCGAATGGAACGGCGAATCGAGCTGCAAGCAGCGCGTCTCGCGCGAGCGCGTCCTCGAAAAAATGCAGACCTTCATGGACAAGCTGGAACGGTACTACGGCCAGCGTCCGATCATCTATACCGCACCGGATTTCTATCGCGACAATCTGAGGGACGCATTTCTCGAGCACCCCTTCTGGTTGCGCGCGGTGGCCGAACATCCGTCAAAGGTCTATCCGGGCCGCAAATGGCTGTTCTGGCAATATTCAGGCTCAGGCCTGTCGCATGGCGTCGAAGGCCGGATCGACCTCAATGCCTTCCATGGCAGTGAGGACGAATGGCACAAATGGGTGGCGACGAACTGAACCCCGTAACCATCCGATAGCGACGGGTTACAGTCGCGCCGACCGGTTCAATATTGTGTGAAATCGCCGGTTTCCGACTGCAGCAGCGTCAGCGGATAGCGAGCCGGATGGTGCACGAGCGCCGTCATGTTCACCGGCCGATTGCGATCGTCGAAGGCGATCTGGTCGACGGTCAGAACGGCGGCCGGCGGCGTAAGCTCCAGGATAGCCGTTTCCTCATCGGTGGCGATGCGCGCGCTTAGCGTCGTCTGTCCGCGCTTCGGATAAATCCGGTAGCGTTCGCGCAATTCCGCATAGAGAGAGCGGTTGGCAACGCCCCAGTCGAGATCCAGAAGGCCCGCGACGCGGCCGGCGGGAATCCAGTCGGTCTGGATGACCGCCGGTATATTGTCGATCAGACGCAATCTGGTCAGCACGACCACCTCCGCACCGGGCGCGAGGAACAGCGGACGGCTTATGTCGAGCGGTGCGCGAACGATGCTGGCTTCGATCAGGCGATGACCGGGATTGCGGCCGTTGGCCAATGCGGTGCTGGTGAAACTCTTCAGAACCTGCAGCTCGAATCCGCCGCCATGCTCGGTGACGTAGAGCCCCTTGCCCGGCTGGCTTTGCACCACGCCCTGCTGGATTAATTCGCGGATTGCGTGGCGGACCGTGATGCGGCTGACATTATAGAGATCGACAAGTTCGCGCTCGGACGGCAGCTTGCCGCGCAAGGGAAGCTTGCCGTCGCGGATGGACGCCAGCAAGGCTTCGTACACTTGCTTGTGCAGCGGGCGCGGATCGCCTCGATCAACCATGTCTTGTGTTTCAATCAACGTTCCCTTGCTCTGGCGCGTATTCAAATGCCGTTTCCCTCGCGACCTCATTCAGGCCTTCGCCATCTTTGACGCAAATCTCTTGAAAGTCCATATTGACATGACTGGTCATAACCAGTCCTATTAACGTCAAGGAGCCGTAGAGTTCCGCACGATGCCGAAGCGTTATCACAATCAAGGGAACAGTTCATGTTTAGGAAAAGCCTTGCCGCCCTCTCGCTCTGCGCCGGCCTTTGGACGGTCTCGGCCCATGCCGAGACGATCTCCGTCTTTTGCGCCCCGACGGAATTCGAATTGTGCACCAACGTCGCCAATGCCTGGAAGGAGAAGACAGGCAATGAGGCGAAGATCAACAAGATGCCCGCGCTGCTGGACGATGCGATCCCGCTTTATCAGCAGTTGCTTGCGGCGAAATCGACCGACGTCGACGTCCTGTTTCTCGATGTCATCTGGCTCGGCATGTTCAAGAGCAACCTGCTCGACCTGAAGACGCTGGTCCCGCAGGCCGATCAGGACAAGCATTTCGCCTCGACGCTCAATGCTGCAAAACTGGGCGGTAACCTCGTCGCCATGCCCGCCTATATGGATGTCGGGCTGATGTTCTACCGCAAGGATCTATTGGAGAAATACGGCAAGCAGCCGCCGAAGACCTGGGACGAACTGGCGGCAACCGCCAAGGAAATCCAGGACAAGGAACGTGCAGCCGGCCATCCCGACATGTGGGGCTATGCCTGGCAGGCAAAGAGTTATGAGGGACTGACCTGCGACGCCATCGAACTTATAGCCTCGAACGGCGGCGGCACGATCATTTCCGACGATGGCAAGGTAACAATCGACAATCCTCAGGCCGCCGAGGCAATCGGCAAGGCCAAGGGCTGGATAGGCTCGATCAGCCCGGACGGTGTACTGAATTACGACGAAGAAGCGTCGCGGGCGATCTTCGAGTCCGGCAATGCGGTCTTCCACCGCAACTGGCCCTATGTCTGGGGCACGTCGCACCAGGCGGGAAGCGCCATCATCGACAAGGTCGGCGTCATGCCGCTGCCGGTCGGCAAGGAGGGGCAGAAGTCCAGCGGTTGCCTGGGGCCGATGTATTACGGCGTATCGAAATATTCCGCCAAGCCGAAGGTCGCCGCCGACTTCGTCAACTTCATCACCGGCCCGGACATGCAGAAGATGCGGGCGCTCAAGGATGCGGTCAATCCGTCCATCCCGGCGCTCTATAGCGATCCGGAGATCCTGGCAAAGATCCCCTTCCTCAAGGACAACCAGCAGGCCTTCGCCGACAGCGCCGTGCGCCCGTCCGGCTACACCGGCACCAGCTACAACAGGGTGTCGCAGGCCTTCTATCGCACCGTCCATGACATGCTATCTGGCGGCGCCGACATCAAATCCGGCCTGACGTCGCTTGCCGGCCGGCTCGAGAAACTCAAGGAAAGCCGCTGACACCAAGCTTGAGCGCCGGCGGGGAGATCTTATCTTCCCGCCCGCCAAACGCGCCGCTGTCTCGCCGCCGCTTGGAGGTGGCGAGCTTCCATGATCATAAGGCCCGGGTGTAAAATGGCATCGGTTTCGCTTGAATCCGTTTCGAAGAGCTTTGGTACGCATAGCGTCATTCAGGACGTCAATCTGCAGATCAACGACGGCGAGTTCGTCGTCTTCGTCGGTCCGTCCGGCTGCGGTAAGTCGACGCTTCTGCGCATTGTCGCCGGACTCATCTCCGCATCGAAGGGCGTGGTCAGCATCGGGGGCGACGATGTCACCGATGTGCCGGCCTCCAAGCGCGGCGTAGCATTCGTCTTTCAGTCCTATGCGCTCTACCCGCATATGAGCGTCGCGCGCAACATCGGCTTTGCGCTGGAAACCCTGGGCATGGGGCGCGATGCGGTCCGGCAGAAGGTCGCATCGGTCGCGCGCATGCTGAAGGTCGATCATCTGCTCGAGCGCCGGCCGCGGGAACTCTCCGGTGGCCAGCGCCAGCGCGTGGCGATCGGTCGGGCGCTGGTGCGCCAGCCGGAAATATTCCTTTTCGACGAGCCGCTTTCCAACCTCGATTCCGACTTGCGTATGGAAATGCGTATGGAGATCGCCAAGCTCCACGACGATCTCAAGACGACGATGATCTATGTGACGCATGATCAGTCCGAAGCCATGACGCTCGCCGACAGGATCGTCGTTCTCAACCATGGCCGTATCGAGCAGATCGGAACGCCGCAAGAGCTTTATCACGCGCCGGACAACCGCTTCGTGGCGGGCTTTATCGGCAGCCCGCGCATGAACTTCCTGCCGGTCGCAATGCGCCAGGCGGCGGGTGCCGGCCGGATCGAAGGGCCTGGCGGCCTCTCCATCGGCGCCGCGGTGCAGGCATCGGCCGAGCCCGTCACCGCGATCGGCATTCGGCCGGAAGCGCTGCGCCTCGTCGATGCGCTCGAGGGCCGCATCGTCGGCACGCTGGAGCGCGTCGAGGATCTTGGGCACGAACATTTCGGCTATTGCCGTATCGCGGACGATGTCATCTGGGTGATCCGGCTTGCGATGGCACCTGCCCAGCATCTCATCGGCAAGCCTGTCGGATTGGATTTTGCCGACACGGCGATGTTTGTCTTCGATGCCGAGGGTAAGCGCCTGGCGCTGGATAGTCCGGAGGCAACCGATCAATGAGCGCTCGACTTGCCCGCCGGGATCACCGGGCCGCATGGCTGTTTCTCGTTCCCATTATCGTGGTGATGCTGGTCGTCGCCCTTTGGCCACTCGCGCGCACCTTCTTCTTCGCCTTCACGGACGCCTATCTCGACAATCCCTCCGCCTATTCCATGATCGGCTTCGATAATTTCATCGAGGTCATCCAGGATCGTGGCTGGTGGGTTGCCGTCAAAAACACCCTGATCTTCACCGTGATCTCGGTTGCGATCGAAACGGTTCTCGGGATCGCCATAGCACTTCTCGTCAATGAGGCGATCCCCGGCCGCGGGCTTGCCCGCGCCGCCATCCTCGTTCCCTGGGCGATCCCGGTCGTCGTCTCGACCAAGATTTGGGAATGGATGCTCAACGACCAGTTCGGCGTCATCAACAAGCTGCTCATCGAACTCGGCTTCATCGACCATGGCATAGCCTGGACGGCCAACAGCTCGCTGATCATGGGCGCCGTCATCTTCGTCGATGTATGGATGACCACGCCTTTCATGGTGCTGCTGATCCTCGCCGGCCTGCAGCTGATCTCGCCGGAGATCTTCGAGGCCGCGGAAGTGGACGGCATTCCAGCCTGGAAACGCTTCTGGTCGATCACCCTGCCGATGCTGCGGCCAGCCATCGGCGTGGCAGTGCTGTTTCGCGTGCTCGACGCGCTCAGAATGTTCGACCTTGCCTATGTCATGGCCGCCAGCAACGAGAATGTCATGACCGTATCGATCTACGCCCGCGACAGGCTGATCAGCTTTCAGGAACTCGGTGTCGGCTCGGCCGCATCGACCTGGGTATTCCTGCTCGTGGCACTTGCCGCGATCATCATCATCGGGGTGCTTCGCCTCGACCGGGCAGCGGGGCACTGACGCAAATGGCAGACGCAATCACGCAAGGATCCGGCATCCAAAAACCCCAGCGCAAATCGTCCTCCTATTATCGAATGAGGCGGCGGTGCGTCAGGGGCCTGCAGATCGTGGCACTCCTGTTCGTGCTCTTCTACACGCTCTTTCCCTATTATTGGGCTTTCGTCTCTTCGACCAAGCAGGGTGCTGCACTTTACCACTCGGCGCTTCTGCCGGCCTTCGACTTCACCTACTACCGGCAGCTGATCGACAATCCGGTGTTCATGAGATCTCTTTTGAATTCCGTCTATGTCGCTACGACAACGACGTTTCTATCGCTCATCATCGGGCTTAGCGCCGCCTATGCACTCGGCCGTATCGACTTTCCACAGCGGCGCGCGATGCTGATGATCGTGCTGATGGTGTCGATTTTCCCGCAAGTGGTCGTTCTGTCGGGCATGTTCGAGCTGATCAACTGGATGGGGCTCTTCAATCGCCCGAGCGCGCTGGTGCTGACCTATCTGCTCTCGACGGTGCCGTTCACCACCTGGATCCTGACCACCTTCATCCGAGAGTTCCCCCGCGAGCTCGAAGAAGCGGCGATCATCGATGGGTGCTCGCACTTCCGGATTCTGATGAAGATCCTCCTGCCGCTGATGGGGCCATCGCTTGCGAGCACCGGCATTCTCGCCTTCATCCTCGCCTGGAACGAATTCCTCTTCGCACTCACCTTCACCCTCACCGACGAGAACCGCACCGTCCCGGTCGCCATCGGCCTGATTGCCGGCACCAGCCGCTTCGAATATCCTTTCGGGCAAATCATGGCAGCCTCCGTCACCGTGACGCTACCGCTCATCATCGTGGTTCTTTTCTTCCAGAGGCGGATCGTCGCCGGCTTGACGGCAGGCGCGGTGAAAGGCTGAGGCGGCAAAGGATAGACCGATGGACATGCTTGTTAAGCTCTATGAATTGAAGCCGGACCCGGCGCTGCAGAAGCGGATGGACAGCGAGGGGATCGTCATCCGCAGGGTGCTAGCACCGGAACTCAACGCTCTTACCTCCTGGATCCAGCCGCTGTTCGGCGTGGGCTGGGCGGCGGAGGCGACGGCCGCCACCATGCGCCAGCCGCCGACCTGCTTTATCGCGGTCAAAGATGACGTGCTGGTTGGCTTTGCCTGCCACGAGGCAACCGCGAAGGGTTTCTTCGGGCCGACCGGCGTCGATCCGTCGATGCGCGGCAAAGGTGTGGGCCAGGCACTGCTGCTGACGACGCTTCTGGACATGCACGCCCAGGGCTACGCTTACGGTGTGATCGGCGGCGCCGGCCCGATGGAGTTTTATCGCCGGAGCGTCGGCGCGATCCCGATCGAAGGCTCCGTGCCCGGCATCTATCGCGGCATGCTGCCGCTTGCCAATCCGAGCGAAGTGTCGGAATCCGACTGACATCGATGCCGCCACGACTGGAAAAATCAACGCCGCCTGGAGATCACCTCATCCAGGCGGCGTTGATTTATGCATGAGCCTTGAGAGGCAGAATACGGATAGCTCCGCTTAGCTTCTCGGCTTCAGGTTTTCAGGGTCATAGAGCGGCTTGTAGCCGATGCTCACAACCTCGACCGGATAGGTCTCGGTGAAATATTCGACATTCAGCTTGCGACCTTCCTGGCAGTAAGCCCAGGGCAGATAGGCAAGGGCAATATTCTTGCCGATGGTCGGACCGAAAGCGATGGAGGTCGTGTAGGAACGGCGACCGAGCTCATCGATCAGCACCTTGCCGGTTTCCGGGTCCATGACCGGGAGATTGCCGACCGGGTAGCGCTTGACGCCATTTTTGTCGGTGTTGTCCGTCATGACCAGCGTGCAAAGCATGGCGGGCTGATGATCACGGGCTTTGTACTCCAGATGCTTTGCCTTACCACGGAAGTCGGCTTCCTTGACTTTCGGACGGGCAAGATCTGCCTCGATCAGATTGTACTGGGTGAGAAGGTCGGCATTCTGCAGGCGAAGGCTCTTTTCCATACGACGCGAGTTCGCATAGGTCTCGACGCCGAAGGCCATCACGCCGGTGGAGCGCAGCGCATCCCATACGGCAAGGCCGTCCTCGTATTTCATGTGCAGTTCCCAGCCCTGCTCACCGACGTAGGAGATGCGGAAGGCGGTAACAGGCTTGCCGCCGATCTGGATCTGCTTGATTGCGGCAAAGGGGAAGTTTTCCGCATCGAGCCCGGCCGGATCGGCCACCACCTTCTTCAACGTCTCACGGGCATTCGGCCCCCAGATACCGATGGTGATGAACTTCTCGGTGACGTCGGTGATGGTGACGTCGAGACCCCGATCCTCGGCGACGCGGCGCATATAGTGGAAGTCGCGCGGACCGGCATCGGCACCGTTGATCAACCGGCAACGGTCGGCCATGCGGATGACGGTAAAGTCGGCACGCACCATGCCCTCGTCGTCGAGGAAGTGGGTGTAGATACCCTTGCCAATATTGCCATCGCCGCCGATCTTTGCGGCGCACAGCCATTCGAGCAACTCGACATGATCAGGCCCCTCGATGTCGACCATGTGGAAATGCGAGAGATTGACGATACCGCAATCCTCACTCATCGCGAGATGCTCGGCGTTGGAGACACGCCAGAAGTGGCGGCTGTCCCACTCATTCTGACGCACCGGCACGCGATCGCCATACTTCTCCAGCAGGTGCTCGTTGGCGGCATAACCATGCGCGCGCTCCCAGCCCCCGAGCTCCATGAAGTAGCCGCCAAGCTCCTTCTCGCGCTCGTAGAAAGGCGAACGCTTGACGTTGCGGCCCGAGGCGTAGGGTTCGCGCGTATGCACGGCCGGGAAGTAGATCTTCTGGGCGGCTTCATAGCAGCGGCCCTCGATGAACTCTTCCGTCAGCTGGTGCGGATAGAAGCGCGCATAGTCGATGCTGTTGTGGTCGATCTCGGTGCGACCGTCGGTCATCCAGTCGGCGATGAGCTTGCCGTAGCCCGGACCGTCCTTCACCCAGATGGCGACGCAGTACCAGAGGCCGCGTACCTTCTGGCTTTCGCCGCAGGACGGACCGCCGGCGGCGGAAACCTGCAGCAGGCCGTTGAAGGAATGACCCTCATTGTAGCCGAGCTCGCCGAGGATCGGCGTCAGTTCCATGGCGCGCTCGAGCGGCTCGATGATCTGCTCCATCTCAAGGTCGCGCTGCGAGGGCGACAGGCGCGCCTCGTGCTTTTCAAGGATGTCGCGCGGGTGGCAAAGGCGGGGATTGGTGGTCTCGTAGTAACCCCACTCGATCTGGCCGCCTTCCGTCGTCTTCGGATCGCCAGTGTCGCGCATATAGGCGGAATTGCCCTGGTCTCTGAGCAGCGGGAAGCCGATGTCCTTGCCCGTACCTTCGAACTCGTTATACGGCCCGAAGAAGGTGAGCGGATGATCGACCGGCATGACCGGCAGGTCTTCGCCGACCATCTCGGCGATCAGGCGGCCCCAGATGCCGGCGCAGACGATGACGTAATCGGCCATGATCGTGCCGCGATGCGTAACCACACCCTTGATGCGGCCACCCTCGACAATCAACGACTGCGCGGGAGTATTGCCGAATACCTTCAGCTTGCCGGACTTCTCGGCTGCGTCCACCAGCTTGCCGGCGACGGTCTGCGAACGCGGAACGACGAGGCCGGCATCCGGATCGAACATGCCGCCCTGCACCTGATCTTCCTCGATCAGCGGGAACATTTCCTTGATCTCGGAGGGGGTGACGAGGCGAACATTGGTGCCGAAGGCCTTGCCAGAGGAAGCCTTGCGCCGGATCTCTTCCATCCAGGTGTCGTCACCCGTGCGGGCAACCTCGAGGCCGCCAATGCGGGCGTAGTGCCCCATCTTCTCGAAGAAATCGATGGAGTACTGCGTGGTCCAGACCGAGAGATAATCATGGCTGGTGGTGTAACAGAAATCGGAAGCATGCGCCGTCGAGCCGATATCGGTCGGGATGCCGGATTTATCGATGCCGACGATATCGTCCCATCCGCGCTCGATCAGGTGATGCGCGATCGATGCGCCAACGATACCGCCCAGGCCAATGATGACGACCTTGGCCTTCTGGGGAAACTCTGCCATTGCTTGCGACTCCGAACTTTGGATTTGCCGAGACATTAGCGCGAGCGGCGACGTCATCGGTGCTTTTCTGCGACATTATCAAAATGCATCACGACCAGCCCACGGGTATATGGCCGCAAAAGATTTTCAAGCTCTGACATCAGATGTCGAAGAACGACAAACCGTCCTAACAGGCCGGGCTCAACCCGACAGATGCGAATCGGTTTGCCGAGCGAACGACGGTCCAGTCTTCTATTGGCAAATAGCCGAAGCAAAGAGGCTCCGTATCCGCTCCAGCCGAGTCGCAACAATATAGTTTATAATTTGTTAACTTTTTCACGAAAGCGAACCGAATATATTCCGGTAATTCTTCAGTAAGTATCATTTTACTGCGGGAAACCTCTAATTTCCCAGGAAAAGAACTTAATATCTTTTTGCCTTGTTGCCATCACGATCCATATATGATTAATTTAGGATATTAGCAGGTTCGTGGGGAAGCTGCGGAGGGGACTACATATGTTGAAAGCGCTACGCGGTGCCTTACTCGTCGGTGCTGCAATCTTCATCACAGAAGCACCCGTCATGGCTGCCACGGCGTCCGGCAATATGACGGTTCGGATCGTCATCCAGGCAGAATGCAAGGTTCAAAGCGCCAGCGATCTCGATTTTGGCACCAAGGGCGTTCTCGATGCCACGAACGACCAAACCAGCTCCATCGGCGTTCAATGCACGACGGGGCAAACCTATAATGTCGGCTTGAGTGCCGGTGCGGGCGCCAGCGCGACCACGGCCGTTCGCCAAATGACCGGCCCGGGGGCGGCGACGGTCAATTACTCCATCTACCGTGACAGCGGACACACCCTTCTCTGGGGCGTGACGGCCGGGACGGATACGGTAGCAGGCACGGGCAACGGCAACGTGCAGAACATCCCGGTCTATGGACGGGTTCCGGCGCAAACCACACCGGCTGCCGGCACCTATACCGACACGGTGGCGATTACCGTCACCTACTGAATTCATTGCTAGGAGGCTGCTATGCAACGCATGTTTACATGCCTTGCCACGATGGCGCTTGTTCTCTTGAATGCTTGTCTTGCAAACGCCGCCTCCTTGCGCGCGGCGCCCACCAATCTTGAGCTCATCGCGCCTGACAGCACCGGTGTGCTCAACCTGACCAATGATGGCGATCATCCCATCAACGTGCAGGTGCGTGTCTTCAAGTGGAGCCAGACAGGCGGCGTCGAAAAACTGGAACCGACGACAAACGTCGTGGCCAGCCCGCCGGCGACCAAGATGGCGCCGAACGCAGGCTATACGGTCAGGGTGATCAGAACGACCAAGGCGCCGGTACGGACCGAGGAGACCTATCGCGTCATCGTCGATGAGCTACCGGATCCTTCCCGCGCAAAGGCCGGCACCGTGACCTTGATCGTACGCCACTCCATCCCCGTCTTTTTCAAGAATGCCGATGCCAAGGCGGCTGATGTCTCCTGGAATCTGAGCCGGCAGGGCGACAGCCTTTTCCTGACCGGCAAGAACAATGGCGCCAGTCGCTTTCGTCTGTCGAACGTCATCCTCAAGCAAGGAGCCACGAAAATCGGCGGTCGCAACGGCCTCGTCGGCTACGTCCTTGGCGGCACAACAATGCAATGGCCGATCGGGAGCGCAAAATCGCTTTCCGGCGGCGCAGTAACCTTACAAGGCCAGAGTGATCTTGGGCCGTTCAATGCCAATATCGCAATCACGAAGCGCTAGCCTCTGGATCGCCATTGCATGCTCCATTTTCTGCGTCTCCGCGCTGCACGCGCAAGAAGTGCCAAACGAGCCGGCAACGGCCAATACCGATGACATGCCTGCCGATGCGCGGGATCTTTTTCTTGAGGTGTTCATCAACGATGCTTCGATGAAGATGATTGGCAACTTCAAGCAGCAGCCTGACGGCTCGCTCAAGGCAAGCGCCGGAGAGCTTCGCGAAGTCGGCATAAAGCCACCGGCAGGCGCTGCCGACGACGCGTTGATTGAGCTCGACAAGCTGCCTGACCTGTCCTACCGCGTCGATGCGCAAAACCAGCAGATCTACGTGACAACGACGAATAGCGGCCGCGCAGCGCGTATCATCAATATCGGGACAAAACAGAGGAATGACATCCCGGAACCCCAGTCCGGCTATGGAAGTGTGCTCAATTACTCCCTCTTTGCCAGCTCCAATAGCCTGGGCGACAGCGATGCCGGCCTGTTTCAGGGTATTTCCGGCTCATTCGATGCCCGCGTCTTCAGCCCTTATGGCGCGCTGAGCCAGTCGTTCATAGCCGGCTATTCCGATGGCAGCCTTGACGGCATAACCAGGCTCAACACGACCTGGAGCTACTCCGACCCCAAGAAGCTGATAACCTACCGGGTGGGCGACTTCACCACCGGAGGTCTTTCATGGACCCGCCCCGTCTATTTCGGCGGCATCCAGGCGCAGCGCAATTTCGCGCTGCGATCCGATCTGGTGACGGAACCCCTGCCCGCATTCGAGGGAACGGCGGCGGTTCCCTCCACGCTCGAAATCTACACCCAGAACGTCAGGTCCTATTCCGGCGACGTTCCGGCCGGTCCATATCAGGTCACCAACCTGCCGGTATTTTCCGGCGCCGGCGAGGCCCGCGTCGTCCTGCGCGACAGTCTCGGGCGCGAAACAACCGCGACGCTGCCGTTCTATTCGTCAAACCGGCTCCTGCGCCAAGGCCTGTACGACTTCTCGGTCGAGGTCGGCGCTCCGCGCCGCAACTTCGGCATCGAATCCAGCGATTATGACGGCCGCATCATGGGCGTTGCCACGGCGCGCTACGGATTGACGGATTGGCTGACCTTGGAAAGCCATTTCGAGGGCGGGGCGAACCTGCTCAATGGCGGCATCGGCGCCGCCTTTCCGATCGGTGCCTGGGGTGTCGCATCAGCCGCCGTCGCCGGAAGCTCGAGCGGCAGCCGCTCAGGCGCATTGTTCAACGCCACGCTGGAAATGAGCTACAATGACTGGTCGATCTACACCCGCATGCAGCGCGCCTTCGACAATTATGACGACATAGCATCCGTTACGGCCGAGCCGACGTCCAACGGCTCCGGGCAGTTCACCGTGCTCAGCGCCGGCGTGCCCCGCGCCATCGACCAGATCACTTTAAGCGTTCCCGCGCCACTGGATCTATCCAGCCTCAACCTTTCCTACACAAGATTTGAAAATGCCGATGGCCGGAAAAGCCAGATTGCCGGCCTCTCCTATAGCCAGACCTTCAAGCGGGCGAGCTTTTACGCCACGGCCTTCGCCGATCTCGACGACCGCAAGAGTTTCGGGATTTTCGCCGGCCTTTCCATACCATTCGGAAACAACATCTCCGCCAGCACCGGCATCGAAAGCGGCCCCGACGGTTTCAATGTCGTGGCCGATATCTCCAAGTCGGAGCAGCCGGAAGACGGCAGCATCGGTTGGCGC
Source organism: Rhizobium sp. AP16 (assembly GCF_000281735.1). Classification (NCBI taxonomy): domain Bacteria; kingdom Pseudomonadati; phylum Pseudomonadota; class Alphaproteobacteria; order Hyphomicrobiales; family Rhizobiaceae; genus Rhizobium; species Rhizobium sp. AP16. The sequence goes on from NZ_AJVM01000006.1 coordinate 32,453, forward strand.
GCGCGGACCTCGGAAGGTCAGGACGCAAACCGGCAAGCGTCGATGAGCTATCGCGCGCCTTTCGCGCGTTTCGAGGCCGGCGTTCAGCAGTATGACGGGAATGTCCGCGCCACCGGCCAGATGGACGGTGCCATTGCCGTTGCCGGCGGTGATATCTTTACCTCCACCCGTATCGATGACGCCTTTGCCGTTGTCGATGTCGGCACGCCGGGCGTCGAGGTCCAGCAGCAGAACCGACGGGTCGGCAAAACCAACAACAGCGGCCGCATTCTCGTGCCGAACCTCAATTCCTATGAGCCGAATACCGTATCCATCGACCCGAAAAACCTTCCCATCGATGCCGATGTGCCGGCGACGAAGGAGGTCGTTGTTCCCGCCGCCCGTAGCGGCGTCGTTGTAAAATTCGGCGTCTCGGAAACCCCGAAAGCCGCGCTGATCACCATCACCGATAAAAACGGGGTGCCTCTTCAAGCCGGCCTCAACGGCAAACTGCAAGGGACGAGCGAAGAGTTCGTCACCGGCTATGATGGCCAAGTCTATCTCCGCGGCCTGGGCGCGCGAAACGCAATCGACATCTCGCTCCAGGACGGCAGCACATGCCACGCCGAATTTCCCTACAAGCCTCAACCGGGCAAACAAGTCGTCATCAATGACGTGAGATGTTTGTGAGCCAAGGATCAAGGAATGCTACGCGCAATCGGTTTCCTGCTTTTCTCGCTGTTGCCTTCCCTGTGTCTTGCGCAAAGTTGCAGCTTCACGGCCACCGACATGAGCTTCGGTCCGGTCGACACTCTGACCGGCGGCCCCGTCAATTCGATAGCGACGATAAGCGTCAGCTGCACCGGAGATCTTCTCACGCAGCGACGTATCCTGATTTGCCCCGGCATTGGCGCGGGCAGCGGCGGCGCGTCTTCGGCGGCGGCGCGTCAGATGCTGAATGGAACCCACACCCTGAATTATCAGCTCTATTCCGATTCCGGCCGGAGCATCGTCTGGGGGTCGAATAACTGGGCTTACCCCGCCAAGCCACCCGCTTACGCCGTGAACCTGAACCTGCTTGGGTTCGTCAATAGCTCCACAACCCTCTATGGGACCGTGTTGGGTAGCCAGGGCGCAGCGGCGCCAGGGCCTTATCTTTCGGCCTTTGCGACAGCCGACACCTATTTCATTTATCGTTACAGCGCCGACACCACTTGCGATGCACCTGCGGGAACGCTGACAGGCGTGTCCTTCAACGTTAACGCCAATGTTGCCGCCAATTGTCTGGTCAGCGTGGGGAATGTCGATTTCGGTACCAGGGGCGTTCTGAGCGCCAATGTCGACGCCACAGGCTCGGTAACAGCGACCTGCACAGCCGGAACGACCTATACGATCTCCTTGGGCGGCGGCCTCGCGAATGCCGCGCCGACGGCGCGCAAAATGTCGAAGGCGGCGGAAACCGTGACCTATGGGCTCTATAAGGATACGAACCGATCTCAGCCCTGGGGCGATGCGACCACGCCGGGCAGCACGGTGGCGGGAACCGGAACCGGCGCCGCCCAAGTCTTGACCGTCTATGGCCGCGTGCCTCCCCAGACCACGCCGACGCCTGGAACCTATACCGATACAGTGGTTGTGACGCTGACCTATTGATTAAAGACGGTTTCGCAGCCTCGAAACGGCTTATCGACCGTTCACTTGGCGAGCGACCGCCTCCCTGTCGTGAAGTATCCACGGTTTCGGTAGTTCGAGGTTGGCGCGGAAGTCACCGTCAAGATAGTCCATGTCCAGCAGCGAGCGTTTGCGCAGTTCAGGAAGGAGCCCGTTCAGCAGCAGATCCTCCTGGTCCGGGTTGCCGAGACCGTGGAGCGAAATGACGTCGAGCACGCCGGCCCGGAAACGCTCTTCCAGGGCATCGGCAAGCTGCTCCGGGGTGCCGGCGACCGACCAGTGGCCGGTTTCCTGTGCCTGGATGATCAGCTCGCGAAGGCTGAGCCCCTGTTGCACATAACGACGAAAAATCTCGACCCGGCCGCGCCGGCGGTTAACGCTGTCGATCTCCGGCAGCAGGCTCTGAGGCAACGCCTGATCGAGCGACAGGTCCGACAGGTCGATATCGCCCCCCAGCATGTCTGCAAGCTTCAGCCGGCCCTTCTGATAGTCGATCTTTTCGTGTTTTTCCCGAAGGCGGCGCGCGACGTCGGCCTCGCTTTCGCCGATGACGGAGTGGAAGGAGTTCATCACCAACGGCAGATCGGCACCGCGACCGAAGCCGCGCGCTTGCCGTCTCAACTCCCCGACGAAGGCGATGGCCGCCTCAAGTGTCGGCTGCGAGGTGTAAACCACCTCTGCATAACGGGCGCCGAGTGTCACACCCTCGGTAGACTGGCCCGCCTGAAACAGCACGGGGCGGCCCTGCGGCGGTGGCGGAACGTTCAACGGGCCTTGAACCTGAAAGTGCTCGCTGCGATAGTCGATGCGGTGCAGCTTGGAAGGATCAACGCTGATCGAGCCGCTGGAACCACGCCGTGCAGCCTCCGGACTATTGGCGTCAAAAAGCGCATTGACCACTTCGATAAATTCGGTAGCGCGCGCATAGCGCTTTGCCGGATCCGGCAGTGTGTCGCCTCCGAAATTTTCCTCGCCGACGGAAGACGTCACCGCGTTCCACGCCGCCCGTCCGCCGCTTGCATGATCCAGCGTTCCGATCAGGCGCGCGAGGTTATAGGGATGATGGTAAGTGGTCGATACCGTCGCGATCAGGCCGATATGCGATGTCACCTGACTGAGCGCGGCCAGCGCCACGATCGGCTCCTGCGTCCCCGTCGTGCCGGAAAGACCATCCGGATCGGCATGGAGAAGGTCGGCCGTGAACAGACCGGTTATCTTTTCCGCTTCCGCCTTGCGCGCAAGCTCGACGGACCGCCGCGCACCGGCCATAGGGCTCTCATCATTGGACGCAAAGGCGAAATTGCCGGCGCCAACCAGCGTCTTCAGGCGGCGGGGACGAGCGATAGTCATGTGGGAACTCCTGGATTCTCAATAACGCATGGTTCTCGCCGGCGCCTAGCTGGCGCGCGCGAGCTCTTCCTTCGGTGTTGCGGCATAGCGATTGACCGGAAAGGGCAGACCGAGATGGTCGCGCAGGGTTTCCCCTTCGTAATCATGGCGAAACAGACCGCGCGCCTGCAGGATCGGGATCACCTGGTCGACGAAATCGTCGAAGGCGGTCGGCGTCCCGCCCCTGACGATGAAGCCATCGGTGGCGCCGGCCTCGAACCATTGCTGCAATCCGTCGGCGACCGTCTCCGCCGTGCCGATAAAGCTCGGAAGCGGCGTCGCGGCCTGGAGTGCAACCTGGCGCAAGGTGAGACCGCGTTCGCGCGCATTACTCTTGATCGTATCGGTCGTGCTGCGGAAACTGTTCTGACCGAGATCGCCAATATCCGGGAACGGCGCGTCCAGCGGATATTGCTTGAAATCGTGATGCTCGAAATAGCGACCGAGATAATCGAGCGCATTTTCGATCGTCACCAGTTCGGCCGTTTCCCAGTATTTGCGCTCGGCATCCTCGGCACTTTCGCCGACGATGATGCTAATGCCCTGGAAAAGCAGCAGATCGTCCTCGCTACGGCCATTCTCCACCAGTTGCCGCTTGACGTCCAGGTAGAATTCGCGAGCCAGCTCGATCGTCTCCTGCCGCGTATAGATCGCGTCGGCCTCACCGACGGCCAGCTTCTTGCCGTCCTCCGAAGCACCCGCCTGGAACAGGATCGGCCGGCCCTGTCGCGATCGGCCTACATTCAAAGGGCCTTCGACGGAGAAATACTCGCCCTTATGATGAAGGGTATGCAGCTTGTCCGGGTCGAAGAAAACACCGGTCTCCTTGTCGCGAACGAAGGCATCGTCCTCCCAGGAATCCCAAAGACCCTTGGTCACCTGCAGGAATTCCGTGGCGATGTGATAGCGCTTGCCATGCTCGGGATGCTCTGCCCGGGAGAAATTCTTGGCCGAGCCTTCGAGCGGCGACGTGACCACATTCCATCCGGCGCGACCGTCGCTCAGATGGTCCAGGCTGGAGAACTGACGCGCGACGGTGAAGGGATCGCTGTAGGAGGTCGAAAGCGTGCCGACGAGGCCGATGTGCGAGGTGGTCGAGGCGAGACCCGACAACAAGGAGATCGGCTCGAAACGGTTGAGGAAATGCGGAATGGATTTGTGATTGATGTAGAGCCCATCGGCGATGAACAGGAAATCGATCTTGCCTTCTTCGGCCTTTTTGGCGAGCGCCTTGCAATAATCAAAGTTAATGCTGGCATCCGCAATCGCATCTTTGTGCCGCCAGGCGGACATGTTGCCGGACGCGCCCTGGATGATGGCGCCGAGCCTGATCTGCCGCTTTTTCGTCTTGTCACTCATCGTCACGTTCCTTGATGATCGTCAATGTCGCAAGCTGCTCACGGCCAATTGCGGCCAGGCAGTTCACGCCAAGGTGGGAATGGCCTCCAAGAGGGCCTGGGTGTAGCTGTGCCGGGGTGTCGAAAAAACCGTGCCGACATCGCCTGTCTCGATAATCCGCCCTTCTTTCATCACGACGACACGGTCGGTCAGATGATGAACGACGCCGAGATCGTGCGAGATGAACAAGAGCGAGGTGCCGGAGGCGGCTTGAAGCTCGGCGAGCAGATCGAGGATCTGCGCCTGGATGGAAACATCAAGCGCGCTGACCGGCTCATCCGCGACGAGCAATTTCGGGCGTGGGGCAAAGGCGCGGGCAATCGCAACCCTCTGCCGTTGCCCGCCGGAAAGCTCGCGCGGGTAGCGGCCGAGAAAGTTGGTTCCCAGGCGCACCGCGTCAAGAATTTCGATGACCCTCTTCCTGCGCTCGGCACCGAAAATGCCGACCGAATCCAGGCTTTCGCCGACGATCTTTTCCACCGTATATCGCGGATCGAAAGAGCTCAGCGCATCCTGCGCGATCAATTGAATGCCGGCACGCTGCGCCCGGCGCTGTGCCTCGGTCAGCCCGCTCCAGGGCCGCCCGTCGACGAGCACCCTTCCGGCATCGGCAGCAACGAGGCCGAGGATGATCCGCGCGACGGTCGTCTTTCCCGACCCGGATTCGCCGACGATGCCGAGGGCTTCGCCTGCGGCCAACCGGAAGGAAACATCGTTGACAACGTGGGATGCCGAAGCACCGCTGCCATAGCGTTTCGACAGGTGTTCGGCGACAAGCATGCTTCGCCGCGCATCGATCTGCTTTGCGGGAAGAGGAATTCTCAGCCGCTCGGCACCCTTTGCCTGCGCCGGTACCTTTGTCAGGCCCTCTGCTTGCGGCTTGCCGGCGTCGTCGCTGGCGGGCGCCAGCCGGTAGCCACGAGAGTGCGCGGACGGGATCGCATCAAGCAACTGGCGCGTATAGGGATGACGCGGTGCGGAGAGGATTTCCTGCGTGCGCCCTTCCTCCACGACCTCGCCATTGCGCATGACCAATACCCGGTCCGCCAGCCGCGAGACCACGGCCAGGTCATGGCTGATCAGCAGCAATGTGTTTCCGGCACGCCGACGCTCCGCCAGAAGGTCGAGGATCTGTTTCTGCACAGTCGCGTCGAGCGCCGTGGTCGGCTCATCGGCGATCACAAGGGCCGGCTGCCGAGCAATCGCAGTCGCGATCAGGGCACGCTGGCGCAATCCGCCGGAAAGCTGATGCGGATATTGCCGCAGGCGCCGCTCCGGGTCCGCAATGCCGACGGAGCGCAGCAAAGCCGCGCTGTCGTCCCGCAGTTCGCGACGCCGCAGCAGGCTACGGTTTCCAATCGCGTCCGACAATTGCTGCGAGACGCGGCGTAGCGGATCCAGCGACACCAGCGCATCCTGCAGCACGAAGCCGACCTTGTGCCCTCTAAGGCGCCGCCAGTCTCGTTCGCGAAACTCAAGCACACTCTCGCCATCTACGTCGAAGATATCGGCGCTCACCGTCGCGCCGGGGCCGCTCAATCCGACCAGCGAGCGTGCGGTCACGGATTTGCCGGAACCGGATTCACCCACCAGAGCCACGGATTCCCCGCGCTGGATGGTCAGGTCGAGACCTCGGACGACGACATTCGCCTCCCCTGCCCCCGGGAAAGCGATAGTAAGGTTGCGGACGTGAACGAGCGGGGTCATGCGCGCCTCCTGCCTTCGAAGGCGGCTTGCCATTGCCGTCCAAGAACACTGACGGAGATCACCGTGAGCGTGATGACGACACCCGGCCAGACGCCGATCCACCAGGCGACGCGCAGATAGTTGCGCCCCTCCGCCAACATGGCACCCCATTCCGGCGTCGGCGGTTGCGGGCCCATACCGAGAAAGCTCAGGCCGGCGGCGCTGATGATCGCGGTGCCAAGGCCTATGGTGGCGAGGATAGGGACCTGGGCGATCGCATGCGGCAGGACATGCCGCAGGATCAGCACGGCCGGAGCGAGGCCGAATGTCCGCGCCTGTTCGACATAACCGGATTCGGCAATGACGAAGGTTTGAGCGCGCACCACCCTGGCAAAGCGTGGGATAGAGGCGACGCCGAGGGCGAAGATGAGATTGTAGGTACCGGGGCCGGTAAAGGAAATCAGCACCAGCGCCAGCAAGAGATCGGGAAAGGCGGAGACGACATCCAGGAAGCGGGTGATCGCCTCATCGATCAACCCTCGCGCCAGCCCGGCGGCCAGCCCCAGGATCGATCCCACGGTCGCCGCGATCACCACGGCGCTAACGCCGATCAGGATGGAATAGCGCGCGCCATGGACGACGCGGGAAAAGACGTCCCGGCCAAGCTGATCCGTGCCGAACCAATGCGCGGCATCCGGCGGCAATTGCGCCTGGAGTGGATCGGCGGCAATCGGATTATAGGAACTCAAGAGATGCGGCCAAGCCGCTCCGAGAGCCACCAGAAGGAGGAAGGTCGAGGCGGCCAGCAGGCCAGGCCGGGCGACGGCAGCCACAAGGATGCGCCGGAAATTGAGACCGGCGGCGGGTGAAACTGTTGTCGAGAGGCTCATGTCGGATACCTCACGTACGCGACCGCAGACGCGGATCGAGAAACAGATAGAGCACATCGACCAGCGTACTGAGAACGACGTAGATAAAGGCGGACAGGATCGCGACCGCTAGCACCACCGGCAGGTCCTTGCCGAGCACGGCGTCGACAGTGACTTTGCCGAGACCGGGGCGTCCAAAAACCTGCTCGGTGATGACGGCGCCGGACAGGAGGCCGCCGACGAGCCAGCCCATCAGCGTCACCGCCGGCAGGGCGGCATGGCGTAACCCATGACGCAGCCGCAGGGTCACGCTGCTCGCTCCCCAACTGCGTACGGTGAGCGCAAAGGGTTCCTCAAGCGCCCGCTCCAGCCCTTCGCGCAACACCTGGCCGATCACCGCACCAAGCGACAGGCCCAAAGCAAGAGCCGGGAGCACGAGTGCCGAGAACGTACGGTCGCCGGCGACCGGAAAGAGCTTGAGCGTAAAGGAAAAGACGAAGAGCAGGACAATGCCGAGCCAGAAGGATGGCGTCGAGATCAGCACGAGTTCCAAGCCGCCGGCGATACGCCGGGACCAGCGCCGACCGGCGGTGGCGACCGCACTCACCACCGCAAAGACGGCGGCAACAACGAGAGCGGCAGCCGTCAATTTCAATGTCGGCAACAGCTGCGAAAGGACCAGGGCTGAGACGTCGGTCTGGAGAATATAGGAGCGGCCGAAATCACCATGCAGGATGCGCCCGAGATAGGAGAGATATTGCGAATAGAGCGGCTCGTTGAGGCCCCATTCGGCACGGATCGCCGCCTCCACCGCCGGTGTGCGAAGCTGCTCGCCGATCAGGAGATCGACGATATCGCCGGGCGCGATATGCAGGCTGACAAAGCTGAGCGTCACGGCCGCCCACAGCACGACGATGCCGGAGCCGACGCGCCCGAGAACCTGCGACTGCAACGTGCCGCGCGCAGGGAAAAGCCGCCGAGATACCGGGGAAACCGGCGCCTGGCGAAGTGCTGTCACATTCTCAACGTCCATATCACTTGCTCCTTGGCCTTCCGCTAGGATGCGGAAGGCGGCGCGGGTTCAGATCGTCACTCGCTGCGCCAGATGTCGTAGGCACTCTCGGGCAATTGCTTGAATGGGCGGAAGCTGATGCCCTTCACATAGGAAGCGGCCGCGACCTGATCTTCCGGTTCGTAAAGCGGAAGCGCATAGGCCTGATCGACGATCGCGAAGCGCTGCAGCTTGGCGTAGAGAGCGAAGCGCTCCTTATCGTCGAGCGTCGAGGCGGCGGCTTTCAGCCAGCTGAGCAGTTCCGGCGCCGACGCGCGGCTGTAGTTGATCGAACCGCCCTTATCGAGCGGCAGATAGTGATATTCGATATCAATCGCGTTTGTCGGCGTATTGGAATTGGCGATCGAGCCGAAGATGCCGGTCTTGCGGCGGTCGGTATAGGTTCCGGCGTCGACGTAGTTGATTAGCAGGTCGATACCGGCATTCTGCCGCGCCTGAGCCTGAAGAGCCTGCAACAGCACATCGCGCTGATCACGCACTGTCGCCTGCGCCTGGACCACTTCGATCGTCAGGCGTTTGCCGTCCTTGGTACGGAAGCCGTCGGCGTCGCGTGCCGTCCATCCGGCTTCATCGAGCAGGCTATTGGCAAGCTTCGGATCGCTGCCATAAGCACTTTCGATGGTCTTGTCGTAGAATTGCGTGTCGATCGGCGAGGTAATGCCCCAGGCTCGGGCGCGCTCGCCGCGATAGACGGATTTGAGCACGGCATCGACATCGATGGCCGCTGCAAGTGCCTTGCGCACCTTGATATCCTGCGTTGGGCCATAGGTGACGTTCAGGAACAGCGAATAGGGCGTGCCGGTATTCAAGGCCGTCTGATAACTGAAGTCCGGATTGTCCTTGAACAGTCCGGCATCATTGCCGGAGATACCCTCGATGACGTCGACCTGCCCGGAGGTCAACGCGCCTGTCCGCACGGAGGATTCCGGCAGGAAGCGATAGGTGACCTCATCGAGATAGGCCGGCCCCTGATGGGACGCGATCTTCGGCGGCCAATTATAGGCCTTGTTCTTGACGAAGTGGATGTCCTGGCCCTTGACGTAGCGCTCAAGGATGAACGGCCCGGTGCCGGCAATCTCCGTCCCACCAGACTTCAACTGCGAGGATGCAAAGGCCTTGGGCGACAGGATCTCGAGGCTGGCGGCGAAATCGAGGAACGGCGCATAGACATCACCCAGCGTCAGCACGACGGTGTGATCGTCCACCGCCTTGGCATCGACCACCCTGGCAGCCTGTGCGGCGCTGGCACTGCCGGCGGAATAGGAGAGATCCTTGAGTTTGGTGAAATTGGTGACGACAGCAGCGGCGTCCAGCTTCTCGCCGTCGCTGAAAGTGACGCCGTCACGCAGCGTGAAAGTATAGCTCTTGCCGTCATCGGAGATCTTGTAACCGGTGGCAAGCCAGGAGACGTATCCGCCGTCCGCCGTGCGGGCAAGCAAGGACTCGTAGACGTTTCGCAGCAGGAGCTTGGTCTTGTCCTGTCCGTTGAGCTGCGGATTGAGCGTTGCCGGATCCGTCTCCACGCCCCAGACGAGCTTGCCGCCGCTGACGGGGCTGCCATCCTGCGCTTGCGCGGTGATGGGCAGCAGAACTGATGCAAGCGTGGCCGCGGTAACGTTCAGGAAAGATCGTCGGGAAAACATATTGGGCATTATCTCCATGATGAAGGAGGAAGCTGATCGGTGACGAAGGCGGGGCGGCGCCCGTCTCCCACTAGGCTCCCAGCCAGATGTCGTAGGCATTTTCGGGCAGTTGCTTGAACGGGCGGAACCCGACCCCGCGCACCCTTGTCGATGCGGCGATCTGGTCTTCCGGGACGTAGAGCGGCAGGCCAAAGGCCTGCTCGACGATGGCGAAGCGCTGGAGGTCGGCGTAGGTGGCGAAGCGTTTCTTGGCATCCAGCGTGGAGGCTGCCTTGTTCAGCCAGGCAAGAACCTCAGGCGCCTCGGTTCGGCTGTAGTTGATCGAGCCGCCCTGGTCCGGCGGCAGGTAGTGGAAATAGATGGTGACCGCATTCCCCTGGTTCGTGGTGGAGTTGGGAATGGCGCCGTATTTGCCGCTCTTCTGCCGCTCGCTATAGGTGCCGGAATCGACATTGTTCAGGATGAGTTCGATGCCCGCGCTTTGCCGGGCCTGGGCCTGCAATGCCTGCAACAGCACATCGCGCTGGTCGCGCAGCGTCACCTGCGCCTGAACGATCTCGATCGAAAGGCGCACCCCGTCCTTTGTGCGAAAGCCATCGGCATCGCGCACAGTCCAGCCCGCCTCGTCGAGCAACTGATTGGCAAGCTTCGGATCGAAGCCATAGCTGCCCTCGATGCTCGCGTCGTAAAAATCCTTGTCCGCCGGCGTCAGGACGCCCCAGGCGCGTGTGCGCTCGCGGCGATAGACGGAGTCGACAATCTGGCCGACATCGGTCGCAGCAATCACCGCCTTGCGCACCCTGACGTCCTTGGTCGGGCCGTAGGTGGTGTTGAGATAGAGCGTGTAGGGCGTGCCGGGATTGAGCGCGCTCTGATAGGTGAAATCGGAATTGTCCTTGAAGAGAGCGGCGTCGTTGCCGGAAATCCCCTCAATGACATCGACCTGTCCGGAGATGAGCGCGCCGGTGCGGACCGAGGATTCAGACAGGAAACGATAGGTCACCTCGTCGAGATAGGCAGGTCCCTGATGCCCGGCACTTGCCGGCGCCCATTTGTAATCCGGATTTCGGACGAAATGGATCTCCTGGCCCCTGACATAACGGTCGAGAATGAAAGGTCCGGTGCCGGCGATCTCCGGACCGCCAGACTTGATCTGCGTGGAGGCAAAGGCGCGCGGCGACAGGATATCGATGCTGGCCACGCCGTCGAGAAACGGCGCGTAGACCCGATCGAGCTTCAAGACGACAGTGTGCTGATCTGCCGCCTTGGCTTCCATGACATAGGAGAGATAGCCGGCGCTGATGCTGCCCGAATAGAGCGGCTCCTTCAGCTTGGTGAAATTCAGCACCACGGCCGCGGCATCGAGCCTCTCGCCGTCGCTGAAGGTGACGTCGTCGCGCAGTTTGAACGTATAGGTCTTGCCGTCGTCGGAAATCTCGTAGCCGGCCGCGAGCCAGGGGACATATCCGCCGTCGGCGGTCCGGGCCAGCAGGGATTCATAGGCGTTGCGCAGCACCAGCTTGGCCTTGGCCTGGCCGTTGAGATGCGGGTTCAGCGTATTTGGCTCGGTTTCGACGCCATAAACGAGCGAACCGCCCTTGACCGGTACTGCATTGCTTCCAGCCCACGCCGCTCGATGACCGATAGCTACCGTCAAGGCGACGACGCCCGCCGTTCCTATAAAACCTCTTCTCGTTACCGCCATGCCCAGTCCCCTCGATGCCCTTGAATGTCGATCGGCCGCTATTGCGCCTGCGCCAGCAGCTGCGGCGCGAAGCGCTTGTATTCGGCGACTTCCAGCGTCTCGTAGATGTCCGGGTTGAGGATCTTGCGCAGGAGGACGATCTCTTCGTCGTTCTTGGTGTGCTTGTAGAAGCCCTCGTAGCCCCGGCGCTCATAGATGCCGGCGAGCCATGGATGCCGGGTGGCGGTCGCGAGATAGACGGCCGGCGCCTTGATCTGGTCGCGCAGGAAGGTCAACTCCACATGATCGAGCAGAGCGCTGCCGATCGATTGCCGCTTGAAGTCCGGCGAAACGGCAAACCAGTGGATGAACGGGTAGCTCGTCAGATGCGTTTCGCCCATCGGCCAGGGAAAGCGGACGGAGACCGTGGCGATGATCGCCTCGTCGCGCTCGACAACGAAAGTCGTATGACGGCGAACCTTCTCTCGAACCAGATCGACGTCGGCCGTGGTCGCGGTGAACTGGATGTTCATCTCGCGCAATGGCTGATAAGCGGCCTGCAACAGACGATGCAAGACCGGCGCGTCGTCGACCGTGGCGATGCGAATGCTGTCACTCATCGTTGGGCGGCCTCCCGTGCCGCGTGGATTGTACTGTCACCGACGCTGGTGCGGCCGCGAATGAAGCGGATGCGGCCATCCCAAAAGTCGGCTTGCTGTTGGAGGAGATATGTCATGCGGCAACAGCGAAATGGGTCGCCGCCAGAAGGTCGATCGAGGTGAGGCGCGCTTGCGCCTCGGCGACGGGGCAATCGAGAATAAATTCGCTGATCCCATAGCGTCGGTGCAGCCTATCGAGTTCGCCATGAATACGGTCGGCGGTGCCGCGAATGACGCCCGGCATCTTCTCCTCGATCCGGTAGTCGGTCACGCCCGCCTGCCGAACATATTCTTCCGCCTGGGCAAGGCTGCCGACCGTGACGCTCTGACCGTCCTTCACCTCCACCTTGAAGCGTCTGAGGTCGCCGGCAAGACGCTCTGCCGCCGCATCGGTTTCGGCGGCGATCACGCCAATGGCAAGCAGCGGGATCTTTCCGCCGCTCGCGTCGCGATAGGTCGCGAGCACCTTGTCGAGCAAGGCTTCGTCGCCGTTGAGATGCCCCGCATAGACGAAATTCCACGCATGGGTGGCCGCTAGTTCCGCGCTCTCGATACTGGCACCGAGCAGGAAGCGCTTCACCGGAGTGACCGGCACCGGGTAGGCTCGAAGGCCAGCCTCCGGATCGTCCTCGGCCGCCTCATCGCCAAGGAAAGCACCAAGTTCGGCCAATTGCTCGGCAAATGTCGGTTTGCGTGCCGGATCATAGGCGCCCTGCAGCGCCCGGGTCGACAAAGGAAGGCCGCCGGGCGCCTTTCCGACCCCGAGGTCGACGCGGCCAGGAGCCAGCGTTGCCAAGAGATTGAAGTTTTCGGCAACCTTATAAGCGCTGTAGTGCTGTAGCATCACGCCGCCGGAGCCTATCCTGATGCGGGATGTATGTGCGAGCAGGAATGCGATCAGCACTTCCGGAGAAGAGCTCGCAAGTCGCGCATTGTTATGATGTTCGGCGACCCAGAAACGATGGAAGCCCCAGCGCTCGGCCCGCTGCGCCAGGACAAGTGTCCGGGCCAATGCCGTACTCGCTTCCTCCTGTCCATCAATCGGACTTTTGTCGAGCAAACTCAACGCGTAACTCATCTAATCCGCCATCAAACTTTTCAATTATCTATTTAATCTATATGTTTAATGGTCTAAATTGCCGAGAAACGAAATTCCAATATGAGCGGGTGGCGAAGAATGTCTTTCGGCCTATCTGGCGCTGCCCTTCAAGGCGTTTGTTTCGGCCGCCAGCGAAGCAGATAGGATTCCAGGACATGCGCCAGACGATTTAACGAGAACCCGACAAGGCCTAGAACGAGAACGCCGACCATCACGAGGGCCATGTCGAACCGTTCTCGGCCGGCGATGACCAGACCGCCGACGCCGCGTCCGACGGCAAGGAAATATTCAGCCCCGACCGTCGCAAGCCAGGCATAGATCAGCCCGAGATGTACACCCGTCGCAATCGACGGCATGGCGGACGGAAGATAGATGCGCAGCACCCGCTGCCGGGCGTTGAATTTCAAGGCGCGTCCGACCTCGATCAGGTCATCGGGCGCATCCCGCATGCCGTCATAGGTGTTAAGAGCGATTGGAATGAAAGATGCCAGCGCCACGAAGACGATCTTTGCCTGCTCGCCGAAGCCGAACCAGACGGAGATCAGCGGGATCCAGGCGAGAAGCGAGATCTGTTTCAAGCCGTTGAAGGTTGGCGTCAGCAGCCTGTCGGCAATGCGCGAGAGCGCCAGGAACGTGCCGAACGCGATCCCGATAACGCAGCCGATTAGAAATCCGGCAATATTGCGCATCAGGCTGAAGCCGAGTTCGCCGATCAGATCATTGTCGAACAACTCGCGCTTGGCGGTGCGGGCGACTTCTTCCAGCGATGGCAGAAAGCGCGGGTCGGCAAGGCCCGTTCGGCTCGACACTTCCCAGGCAACGAACATCAGGATCGGCAAGGTGATGCCACGGCGAAACCGGACTGCCCTGCTTGCAGTGGCCATGGTCAGATCTCCTGCCGCTTCCAGCGCTGAAGCAGCACCTCGGTGCGATCCAGGCCCTTGTCCATGATGAAACCAACGAGGCCGATAGCGATCATCGCAACGATGACGGTATCCAGCCAGAACATCTGCCGTCCCCAGACCAGCAGGTAGCCAAGCCCTTCGGAAGAAGCCAGAAGTTCCACCCCGACAAGCGAGGTCCAGGAATGGGTGAGGCCGTAGCGGATGCCGGTGAATATCGAAGGCACGGCACCCGGCAGCACGATCAGCCGCAAGGTCTGCCAACGGCTGAAACGCAAGGCACGGCCGACCTCGAGATATCCGGGGGAAACGCCGCGTATTCCCGTCAGCGTGTTCAATGTCATCGGCACGATCGCGCCCTTGGCGATGATGATGATCTTCAGGGTCTCGTCAATGCCGACGAACAGCATGAGGAGCGGGATCCAGCCGAGTGTCGGGATCTGCGCGAAGGCTAAGAACAGCGGCTTGACATAATCCTCGACCCGTTCCGAAAGGCCCATCGATATGCCGAGAACCAGGCCGGCGCTGGCGCCGATGGCAAAGCCGATAATGACGCGGCGCAGGCTGACGCCCGTATGGTAGAGAAGCTCGCCGCTGACGATCAGGTCCCGTGCCGCCTGATAGACATAGTCGGGCGGCGGCAGGATCTGTTGTGGCAGCCAGCCCCTGGCGGAGGCGACCCACCAGAGGACCAACAGTGCAAGCGGAACAACTAGAGCCGTAGTCCCGATCGCAAGACGCCTGCGCCATGGAGCGGGAAGCCGGATGCCGGCATGCGCGGCAGTCTCGAAAAACGCGGCCATGCCGCTCCCTTTACTCTGTTTTCAAGGCCCGCGATCAGGACGCGACCGGCTTTCCGTCAGCGCCATAGGGCTGCCAGAATGTCTTCAGGCCGAGCCTTTCCAGCGCATTGTTGAGGTATTTTGGCTCGAACCAGCCGTTGAGATCGACATCACGACGAATAAGGCCGTATTCCTTGCTCTTCACCGCCTGCTCCTTGTACTGCGAGACCAGCAGGTCATCGATCAGCGGCGAATTGCGGTAGACGAGCGTATCGTTGCGGAAATACTCCTCAAGGATCGGGATTTCCGTGCCGGATTTGTGCCAGAGCTCAAAAAGGGCTGCTCGGTTGGGCTCCTCCGAGGACCATTGCGCCGCCTTGACGAAAGCATCGACGACCCGCTGCGTGATCTCGGGGTGAGCGTCGATAAACGCTTCGCGCGCGACGATGCCGGCATTGCGGCCGAAGCGGGGATCGTCGCCCTTCGTCGTATAGATGACGTCGGCGCTGCCCTTGGCGGCGAGATTGATGAGCTGGGTGTCGCCGAAGGCGGCATCGATATCCTTGCTGACAAGCGCTGCCACCGTTCCGGCGCTGTCGAGATTGATCACCTGGAGGTCACGCTCCTTCAGCCCATGCGCCTCCAGAATCTTGATCGCGGCCAGGTGGCCGTTGGTGCCGCGCTGCAGGGCGATCTTACGGCCCTTCAGATCTTCGATCTTCTTGATGCCGGAATCCTTGGCAACGGCCAGATAGAGCGGCTTGCGCGCCCCGCTGGCGAGAAGATATTTGGTCTTGAGACCGGTGGCCCGTCCAATCAGCGCTGGTAGATCGCCCTGATAGGCAAAGTCGAGCTGGTTATTAGCAAACCCCTCGTTCACCGCCGGGCCGGCGCCCTTGAAGAAAGTCCATTCGATCTTGACGTTGGGATCGTTGGCGAATTCCTTTTCCAGATATTCGCCGGCACGCGCCGTCGCCGCCGAGGTCCCTTCCGAATAGGGACGGTTGTCGACGCCGATTGCGGCGTAGCCGATATGGATGACCAGCGGCTCTTCCGCCTGGGCGGATGCGGCAAACATGCCCAATGCAAGGGCCACGCCAGCGGCAAGGCGGGAAATAGATACCAGTTTCATAAAGCTACTCCGTTTCCTGATTTATCTGACGGCGGCGATGGCCGGTCTGGCATCTGCCGGGCGTTGCCCTCCCCCCGGCGAAACCGCACGGAGACTTGGCGAGGGATGCGTCGTCGCATTGAGGCTTTCCAGAACGCGGTTGCGCACCTCGGTCAGTGCTGGCGAGGTCCTCGCGCGCAGTCGCGGCAAATCCACCGGAACGATCTCGCGGATGCGGCCGGGTCGCGGCGACATGACGACGACGCGATCACCGAGATAGGCCGCCTCGTCGACATCATGTGTCACCAGCACCATGGTGATGCGCTCCTTCGCCCAGATCTCCTGCAACTCGTCCTGGAGCCGCGCCTTGGTGATGGCATCGAGCGCGCCGAAGGGTTCGTCGAGGAACAGCACATCAGGACGATTGACCAAACCGCGGGCAATGCCGGCACGCTGCGCCATGCCGCCCGAAAGTTGGTGCGGATAGGCCTTGGCGAAACCGGAAAGCCCGACCAGCTCCAGATGCTCTTCGACGAGCCTCTTCTTGTCCGCCTTGCTGTGTCCGGAATTTTCCAGACCGAGCGCCACATTGCGGGCAACCGTCAGCCACGGGAACAATCGGGGCTCCTGGAAGACGATGCCACGATCGAGGCTCGGTTCGGTGACGGGCTTTCCCGCATGGGTGATCGAGCCGGAGGTGGCGGTATCCAGCCCGGCACCGAGACGCAGCAACGTCGATTTTCCGCAGCCGCTGGCGCCGACAATGGTGACGAACTCGCCCTCGGCAATGTCGAGACTGACATCGTCGAGCGCCGTCAGGCTTTCGCCATTGACCTGGAACCGCCGCGTCACATGGCTGATCTTCAGATGCAAAGGATCGCTCATTCTTCCCTGTCCCCATTCGGCGGCGATGGCCGGTCGGCTAAAGGGAGGCTCTGCGCCTGAGCTGGCGTTTCTTGCCGGTCATCGTTCTCTCCCCAGTAGAGTCAGGAGAGGCTAGCAGTAAATATTATAATCTATAGAAATTATATTCTATTTAAGCGAGCCGCTTCGGATTTTGTCATCGCTGGCGACGCCCACAGCACGGACAATGTTCCATGAGGATTGATCAGGAGCCGGATGCATGCACGCGCCTTGAGCTCAACATGGCGCTCAGGAAAGAATTTCTTCTCACGAGATCAAATAGATATTGCTGGACTTGCGGCATCAGTCGCCGAACCCTCACACACGATGCGAAGCAGGGCCGCCAAGGCCAGATGCGTGAGGCAACCATGTCCTTCGAACCGGATACAACAGATCCCCTGGTCGCCAGGGCCGTCGAGCTGCGGCAGATCTTTGATCGCGACGCCGTACAGCGCGACAAGCAAGGCGGCAGGCCCGTCGAACAGATCTGCCTGTTGAAGGAAAGCGGGCTGCCATCGGCGCAAATTCCGCGGCACTATGGCGGACAGGGAGCGTCCTGGCTCTCCATCCTGCGGGTCGTGCGGGAATTCGCCCGAACGGATGGCTCGCTGGCCCATCTTTTCGGATATCACCATCTTCCGCTCAATCTCGTTCTTTTTCGTGGCTCGAGCGCGCAGAAGGATCACTGGCTGCGCGCCGCGGCCGCAGGGAACCTGATCTGGGGCAATTCCGGCAATGCCATGTCGAAGACATCGTCGGGAAGGCGCATCGACAATGGCTGGATCGTCAGCGGCAAGCGCCCCTTTTCTTCCGGTTCCCATATCGCCGACTATATTCAGATCTCATGGGAGAACCCGGAGGGCGAGCGCATCACCGCCGCCGTTCCGGCCGGCCGTGATGGCATCGTCATCGAGGACGATTGGGACGGGATCGGCCAGCGCCAGACTGGCAGCGGCACGGTCAGCTTCCACAATGTCGAAGTCCTCGACGACGAGGTGATTAGTGCGCCGAATGTACCGCTGACGCCCTATACGTCGCTGATCTCCCTGTTGCAGCAGAGCGTACTGCTCAACGTCTTCGTCGGTAGCGCCCAGGGCGCGCTTGACGAGGGGCGAAACTATACGACGACATCGTCACGCCCCTGGATCTATTCCGGCGTCGAGAAGCATAGCGACGATCCCTGGATCAAGCGGCAGTATGGCGATCTCTACATCAAGACGCTGGCGGCAACCGAACTTGCCGACAAGGCGGCCCGGAGCCTGGATGAAGCCTTCAATCAGGGGCCAAGCCTATCGCACGAGGATCGCGGTATCGCGGCCATCGACGTCGCCACGGCAAATGTCTATGCGGGCGAAATCGGGCTCGCCGTCTCCAGCGAAATCTTCGAGGTCATGGGCGCGCGCTCGGCCACCAACGCCAATGGCTACGACCGTTTCTGGCGCAACGTCCGCACCCACACCCTGCACAATCCCGCCGAATACAAGAAACGCACCGTCGGCACCTGGTTGCTGACCGGCGAGTTTCCCATACCGGCAATGTACCGCTGAAAGGACTCTCCATGGCAAGACGCAAGGACAAGATCAAGCTCGGCGCCTTCCTGTTGTTCACCGGCCATCATGTAGCCGCCTGGCGGCATCCGCAGGCATCGGTCGGCACCGAATTCGAGAACTATATCGAGCTCGCCAAGCTGGCGGAGGCTGCGAAGTTCGATGCGATCTTCTTTGCCGACGGCGTGGCCGCGCGGCTGAAGGATGTTGATGCGGCGAGCCGCAAGGCGCATAGCGGCGTCTATCCGTTCGAGCCGATCACGCTGCTTTCGGCGCTTTCCAGCGTCACCAAGAATATCGGGCTGATCGCAACTGCCTCCACCAGCTACTCCGATCCCTATAATCTGGCGCGGCAGTTCGGATCGCTCGACCGGTTGAGCGGCGGGCGTGCGGGCTGGAATCTGGTGACGTCGTCCGATCCCGACGCCGCCTATAATTTCGGCCACGATACGCAAATCCTGCATGGCGACCGCTACGACCGCGCGGAGGAATTCGCCGACGTCGTGCTTGGCCTCTGGGATAGCTGGGACGACGACGCCTTCGTCCGCGATCGTGAGAGCGGCCGCTATTTCGACCCCGAGAAATTGCATCGGCTCGAACACAAGGGCCTGCATTTCAAGGTTCGCGGGCCGCTGAACATTCCGCGCTCGCCGCAAGGTCGGCCGGTCGTGGTGCAGGCCGGCGCCTCCGAACCAGGCAAGGAGCTCGCCGCCCGAACGGCGGAAGCGATCTTTGCCGCACAGATCACCCTTCAGGAAGCCACCGCCTTTTACGCGGACGTCAAAGGACGGCTCGCCAAATTCGGCCGCTCGCACGACGACCTCAAGATCCTGCCGGGTATCTTCCCGGTGATCGGACGAAGCGAAGCGGAGGCACAAGAGAAATTCGAGGCGCTGCAGGAATTGATCCAGCCGGAGGTCGGCCTCAATCTCCTGTCGCAGTTGAGTGGTGTCGATTTGAGATCTTATCCGCTCGACGGCCCTGTGCCGCTCGACCCGCCGGTCACCAATGCCGGCAAGAGCCGGCAGGAACTACTGCTTGATCTTGCCCGACGCGAAAACCTGACCATTCGCCAGCTCTATCTGCGCATCGCCGGGGCGCGCGGCCATTGGCAGGTCGTCGGTACGCCGACGCAGATCGCCGACGTGCTGGAAGAGCGCTTCGAAAACTATGGCGCCGACGGCTTCAACATCATGGCGCCGATCATGCCGGGCGGTCTGGCCGATTTCATCAATCTCGTCGTGCCGGAACTGCGCCGCCGTGGCCTGTTCCGCCAGGAATACGAGGGGTCGACGCTACGCGAAAATCTCGGGCTGAAGCGCCCGCCCAATCGTTTTTCCGCTGGCAATGCGGTCGCAGCAGAATAGGAGAAGACCAATGGCGCGTGACAAGCTGTTCCTGATTTCACCGGGGTTTTCCGATCCCAAACACCCCGGCACCACCTTCGCCTGCCCCCATTGCAACGCGATCGAGGGTCTGCTCGCCAGCTTTCCCGATCTCGCAGCCAGCATCGATGTTGAGCGCGTTCCCTTCGCCCGGCCACGCCAAAAGGTGATCGATGCCATCGGCGAGGAAAACCAGTCCCTGCCGGTTCTCATTCTTGCGGGCGAAGCACCTGCCGACGCCGGAGATCGGAATGGAACCCGCTTCGTCAGCGCGACGGATCGCATTCTAGAGTTGTTGTCCGAGCGGCACGGTTTTCCGCGTCTCCATAAGTGAAGGGGAATGAAGCATGACCGTGAAACCCGCCGGCTTCGAACTGCCCCTCCTTTCGCCAACTCTCTTCGCACCGGATACGACGAACCCGTACCTCGCCAAGGCGGTGGAACTACGCGACATCTTCGCCCGCGATGCGATCGAGCGGGACCAACAGGGTGGCAGGCCGGAAGAGCAGGTCAGGCTCCTGAAGGAAAGCGGGCTCGTCAATCTGTTGATCCCCAGAGAATTCGGTGGGATCGGCGAGCGCTATTCAACGGCCATGCGGATCGTCCGCGAATTCGCCAAGGTGGATGGGTCGATCGGACACCTCTACGGCTATCATTTCAGCCCATTGCAGAACACCGTTACCGCCAGTTCTGATAGCTATTCAGCGGGCATTCTGCGCCGCTCTGCGGCGGGACGATGGTTCTGGGGCAATACGACCAACAGCTTCTCCAAGAGCCTTTTCGGCCGGCGGGAATCGGATGGCGGGGTCGTCCTCAACGGCTTCCGACCCTTTGCTTCCGGATCACATGTCGCCGATTACCTGACGGTCGCCTGGGAGGATGAGGAGACGAACCAGCGCAGCACCGCCTATATCCCGCCAAGCCGCGAAGGGATCACCATTGCCGACGATTGGGACGGCATCGGCCAACGGCAGACGGGCAGCGGCAAGGTCTTCTACAAGGACGTGAAGATCAGGGCCGACGAGATTTTGCCGGAGCGGTCGCGTGACGCAATCGCCTTGCTGACGCCGATGCAACAGCAGAGCGTATTGCTCAACGTCTTCATCGGCACCGCCCAGGGTGCCTTGATTGCGGCGCGCGATTATACCATCACCAAATCGCGGCCCTGGATCCATTCCGGCGTCGAACGCCATCATGACGACCCCTGGATCAAGCGACAATATGGCGAGCTCTGGATCAAGGTGCAGGCGGCAACGGCGCTTGCCGACCGCGCGTTGACAGCGCTGGACGATGCCTATGCCAAGGGCCAGGATCTGACGGCGGAGGATCGTGGCAAGACAGCGATCGCCGTTGCCTCGGCCAATGTCCTGGCAGGCCGTGTCGCTCTGGAGGTGACCAGCGAGATCTTCGAGGTGATGGGTGCGCGCTCGGCCGTCAGGCCCTATGGCTTCGACCGCTTCTGGCGCAACGTCCGCATCCACACACTTCACAACCCCGCTGAATACAAGACGCGTAACGTCGGAAACTGGTTTCTGACCGGCGAGTTTCCTGAGCCGGGGATCTTCCAATGAGCGCGAAACGGCAGTTGCACCTGAACATCAACATCCTGCATTCCGGCTTTTCACCGGCGGCCTGGCGGATGGAAGGCAGCGATCCCCGCGCCTCCTTCGACATCAACCATTATATCAACGTTGCCCGCGTCGCCGAGCGCGGCACCTTCGATGCGATCTTCCTCGCCGACCAGGCGGCCATTTCCGATCGCGTCGATTTCCGTCCGTTGACATCGCTGGAACCGACGATCGTGCTGGCAACCGTCGCGGCCCATACCGACCGCATCGGCCTTATCGCCACGGCGTCGACCACCTATAACGAGCCCTACAACATCGCCCGCCGCTTCGCGACGCTGGATCATGCGAGCGGCGGTCGCGTGGGCTGGAACATCGTCACCAGCGCCGATCTCTCGCAAAGCCGGAACTTCGGCCTCGAGAAGCCGGTGGCACATGGCAGCCGGTACGAGCGGGCATCCGAATTCACGACGGTCGTCAAGGCATTGTGGGACAGTTGGGAGGAAGAGGCATTTCTCGGCGATGTCGCCACCGGGCGCTTCGTCGATCCCACGCGGGTGCATGCGATCGCTCATCGCGGCAAGCATTTTTCCGTGCATGGCCCGCACAACATCCCGCGCCCACCACAGGGTCACCCCGTTCTCGTTCAGGCCGGTGGCTCCGACGACGGGCGGCAACTCGCGGCCGAGCATGCCGAAGCTGTGTTCTCGGCGTCCCA
The DNA here is from genome assembly GCF_000281735.1 of Rhizobium sp. AP16. Taxonomy (NCBI): domain Bacteria; kingdom Pseudomonadati; phylum Pseudomonadota; class Alphaproteobacteria; order Hyphomicrobiales; family Rhizobiaceae; genus Rhizobium; species Rhizobium sp. AP16. The sequence continues at coordinate 54,515 of NZ_AJVM01000006.1, forward strand.
GTCTTTCGAGGAAGCGCTGGACTATGCCGGTGATCTCAGGGCCCGAGCAGCACGCTTCGGCCGTGCGCCAGACAGCCTGCTGGTGCTCGCCGGTCTCGCCACCATCATCGGCAGCACGGAGGCGGAAGCCAAACGGCGACAGGAAGAGCTGCGCGAGCTCATCCCGCTGGAATATAGTCTTGCGCGGCTGTCCGGCGTGTTGCAGATCGACCCGAAACGGCTGAAGCTCGACGAGCCCTTGCCGGACGATATTCCGCTGCCACCCGATGGCGGGCACACTTTCTTTCAGGCGACCCTTGCGCTTGCCCGGCGCGACCAGCTGACCGTGCGTGGCCTCATCCGGGCGCTCAACGGCGGAACGGGACATCGCACCATCGTCGGCACGCCGGAAGCGATCGCAGACGATATCGAGACATGGTTCCGCTCAGGCGCCGTCGACGGTTTCAACCTGATGCCGGATGTTCTGCCGCATGGACTGGAGGTCTTCGTCGACGAAGTCGTGCCGATCCTGCGCCGCCGCGGACTTTTCCGGCAGGACTATGCCGGTCGGACGCTCCGCGATCATCTTGGCCTCGCACGTCCCGCCAATCCCTATGCCATAGCTGCCGCCGAATGAAGGAGAAGACCCTATGACATCCTTAGCCCCCGTCAGGACCGAAGAGGATGATCGCCTGACCATCCTTGCCACCGAGCGCTATCGCAACGACCAGCGCCTTTCGGGCGATTGGAACGAGACGCTCGACACGCTGTTGTCGCATCGCAGTGTGCGCAATTATCTGCCCAAGGCGGTTCCGGACAGCGTGCTTCATCTGGCGATCGCCGCCGCCCAGTCGGCACCCAGCTCTTCCAATCTGCAAGCCTGGAGCGTGATCGCCGTTACGGACGAGGTACGCAAAAGCAGGCTGAACACGGTCGCAGGCACGCAGCGGCAGATCAAGCAGGCTCCACTCTTGCTGATCTGGCTTGCGGATCTCAATCGGCCACGCAAGATCGCTACAGATGATGGCGCGCCGGCTGAAGGTCTCGACTATATCGAAAGTTTCCTGCTGGGGGTCATCGATGCGGCGCTTGCCGCGCAGAATGCCGTCTCGGCACTGGAGTCGCTGGGGCTCGGCACCTGCTATATCGGCGCGATCCGCAACGATCCGGAAGTGGTCGCCCGCGAGCTGGAATTGCCGGAAGGCGTGTTCCCGGTCTTCGGCCTGACTGTCGGCTACCCCGATCCGGCCGTTCCTGCCGGGGTCAAGCCACGGTTGCCGCAGACGACTGTCCTGCATCACGAGCGTTACGACACGACACCTCGTTCTGATGATCTCAGGGACTACAATGCCGTTCTCGGCAGCTTTCAGGCGGAACAGTCCTTGCCGCTGACGGATTGGACCGAGCTGGTGAAGAACAGGATCGGCACCGTCGAAGCTCTCAAAGGACGTCATCTCCTCGGCGCTGCCGTGCGCAAACTCGGTTTCAAGCTGAAGTAGAGATTGTCTCTATTCAGCGGCGATAATGCTGAGGTCCGGGCGTGTATTCCATGTCAGGACCTCATCGATCGCCTGCAGCGTCTTCGCCTCCGCCTGCAGCCAGTTGCGGAAGAGATCGACGCGCATTAGGCGCGCCTTGGTGGCCGTTGTCGCGAAGAAATAGGAAAAGCTGACGGGCTGGGGACTGCCGAAGGGGCAGACGAGCCGGCCGGCCCTGAGTTCTGCCTCCGCCAGCCGGACCTTGCCGAGACCAAGCCCCTGCCCCGCCAAGGCCGCATCGATAACCAGCGATGATTGGCTGAGACGGAAGCCGCCCTGCGACGATAGCCGGTAGGAAAGTCCTTCCGCCCTCAGCAAGGCATTCCAGTCCGGGCAGGAATGATCGTGCTCCGCGCCATCTTCATGCAGCAGCGGCACGCCTTCGATCGCCTCCGGACCGTTGCGGAGCCAATGCCGCTCGGCGAATTCCGGGCTGCAGATCGGTATGACCGCCTCGGAGAACAGATGATCCACCACGAGACCGGGATAGGCGCCGCTGCCATATCGGATAACACAATCGGCATCGCCGCTGTCGAGATCAGTCAGTTGCGCGGAGGCATCGACCAGAACCTGCAGTCCCGGCGCGGCGCGGCGCAGACCGTCCAGCCGTGGGATCAGCCATTTGCTCGCGAAAGACGGCGCCACGGAAACCCGGATCGGCTGTTCGTGATCGCTGGCGGCAAATTGCGTCATTGCGCCGAGAACCGCATCGAAGGCGTCCGTCAGACCGGGCACCAACGCCTGTCCGGCTGATGTCAGCTGCAATTGCCCCCGCGTACGATGGAAGAGCGGCTGGCCAAGATAATCCTCGAGCAGACGAATTTGCTGCCCGACCGCAGCCGACGTCACATGCAGCTCTTCTGCCGCGCGCAGAAAATTCAGGTGCCGCGCCGTGGCGACGAAAGCACGAAGCGACGTCAGCGGCGGCAGACGCGCCAGGGTCGGCTGAATGGATTTTTTCCGGGGGGTCGCGATCGTCATCATAGGGCGATTGCAACACAATCATGCCGGCTTAGACGAGAACGTGCTTTGCGTTTGCCCGCCGCGATGGAAACATTTTCTTTCCCTGAAGCACCGCTTTGCGGAAGCAAAAACTAAAACTTCGGAATAGTCTATATTTTTACTAGATTACCATCTCTGCCTCAGCGCGTCGCGCGAAGCTTTTCTTTCAAAGACGGTGAGAAAAACATTCTTCCGAATTTCCGGCCTCCGATCTGAAGATAGCACCGGCAGGTCACTGCCGAGAGATCAAGCCTGGGGAAATTCATGAACATCAGAAGACGGCAGTTCAATCAAGTCCTCGCCTTTGCCGCCATCGGCGCCGTGGCACCGCTGGGCCGCTTTGCGCAAGCCGGCGAGCCGACGGCGGGAGGAACGTTGACCCTGCTCGTTCAGCCGGAGCCGCCAACCCTCGTCACGCTCGCCCACACGGCCGGCCCGACGACGCGCGTCAGCGGCAAGGTGACCGAGGGGCTGCTGGCCTATGGGCTGGAGGACTTCAAGCCCATTCCGCAACTCGCAACGGAATGGCAGGTCAGCGACGACGGCCTGCAATATACGTTCAAACTGCGCCAGGGCGTCAAATGGCATGACGGCAAGGATTTCACCTCGGCTGATGTCGCCTTCTCGATCCTGGCCCTGAAAGAAGTCCATCCGCGCGGCCGCGCCACTTTCTCCAGCGTGACCGAGGTGGCGACGCCGGATGATCATACCGCCATCATCAAGCTCTCCAAGCCCGCGCCCTATCTGCTCGGCGCGCTGCAGGCGAGCGAGTCGCCCATCGTGCCAAAACATGTCTACGAGGGCAGCACGGATCTTCCGGGCAATGCCAATGGTCGCGCGCCAGTTGGCACCGGCCCCTTCATCTTTCGCGAATGGGTGGTTGGAAGCCATGTCATCCTCGACCGCAATCCCGATTACTGGGACAAGGAGCTGCCCTATCTCGACCGGATCGTCATCAAGTTCATTCCCGATGCCAGCGCACGTCTCGCGGCATTGGAGACCGGCGAGGTTGACATCGCCCCGGATACGCCGGTGTCGCTGAGCGAGATCGATCGCATCAAGACGCTGCCGACGCTTTCAGTCGAAGATCGCGGCAACGACTATTCGCCGACCGTCTATCGCATCGAGTTCAACCTCGCGAACAAGTATTTCCAGCACGACAAGGTCCGCCAGGCCGTCGCCCATGCGATCGACCGGCAGAAGATCGCCGATATCGCCTTCTACGGCTACGCCATCCCGGCCCCGAGCCCGATCAGCCCTTACCTGAAGACTTTCTATAATCCCGATACTCCGGTCTATGCCTTCGATCAGGCCAAGGCGGAAAAGCTGCTGGATGAGGCCGGGTTCCCGCGCGGCGCCGACGGCGTCCGCTTCGAGGTGCCGCATGACGTCATGCCCTATGGCGACACCTATACCCGGATCGGTGACTACCTCCGCGACGCACTTTCAAAAATCGGCATCAAGGTCGATCTTCGCGGTCAAGATGTGCCTACCTGGCTGAAGCGCGTCTATACCGACCGCGATTTTGCCTTCGTGACAGGCGGCATGGGCAATACCTTCGATCCGACCATCGGCGTCCAGCGTCTCTACTGGTCGAAGAACTTCAAGAAGGGTGTGCCCTTCTCGAACGGCTCCGGCTACAACAACCCCGAGATCGACAGCATCTTCGAACAGGCTGCGGTCGAAAACGACCATGCCAAGCGCGTCGAACTCTTCAACCGGATGCAGGTCATCATCGCCACCGACTTGCCCGACATCACCCTGGTGTCGTTCCGGCAGCTGACGATCTTGAACAAGAAAGTCCAGGACCACACTGTCGTCGCCGACGGTCTCTCCGGCAACCTCTCCAGCGCCTACCTCCTCAAGAACGCCTAAGGGCCTGACTTGGGAAGACGATCCGCAGGATCATCAAGCGTCTGCCATATCGCGAGGCCAACTCCAAAAAGCACGAACAGCGGTAGGGGAAGCAAGGCCCGGAGGGCAAACCATGTGTCGGTACTCGTGGTCAAAGCGGCAATGCAGCTGATTGCGACAATGCTAAACGCGCATGCCGCTAATCCAACATATGTCTGTCGCCATTTTGCGCTCGATATCACCGATCGTTGTTCGAACAGGAGATTACGAAAGCCATTGGTTCGCATGGCCAATATTGCGAACATGAAGGCGGCCGGGAGAAACGTCAGCGAAAGCCGAAACTTGATGGAAAACTCAGACTGGACGAATAGCGAATGCAGCAGTTCGGACAGCCCCCAGGTGATGCCAGCGCTTAGCATGATAATGACGAGAGAACGCCAGACTATGCTCCAAAAGACCAGGACAAATCTGATCATCTTCTTTCACACCCTCCACCGCAAAACTCCCCGTTTAAGGCGGAATTTTGCGACGTAACAAAAGCACGCGGTCCCGCGACAGCCGAGCTTGCAGAGTGCCTCACGAAGATATCTTCGGCAAGTCGACCGCTCGCAGTGTTTTGTGAACCGTCGCAATGGATCGAACTGGCTTCCGCAGCAGCCGCGAGCAAGGGGTCGTCAGCGCCGGCTAGAACAATTCCAGGAAAAGTGCGTAGCGGTTTTCCGTCCGGAATTGCGTAGAAACAATAAGCTAGAGCGCTTCAGGGATTCCGTGAAGCACTGAAGCGCTCTAGTGTCTATTCCCCATCGAAAGAGCGATAATGTCGCCAGCCGAGAACGATCCACGCCTTCACCAGAAGACGGGGAAGGTTTAGCCGAAGTCCGCAATCTGGGGGATGCACTCCGACGATCAGAGATCAAATCGGACAGTAGCCGGGCCTCAATGCACCAACATATATGGATCATGCTTGTTGAGCGTGTCAGCAGGGTCGAGGGCAATAGCGCCGCGGTTCAAGAGGACGTGTCGAAGATGCGGCTCGTCACGGATGACGTGAAGAGCTGGAAGCTCATAGCTTGGATGCTCTCAGCGTCATCGGATTTGGCGGCATGGCGCTGGGCGTCACATTTGCTGATGCGTTCAGGCGGTTAGCACTGTTGGTCTTGGGGAAATAATCCACCACGAAAGTGCTATTATTTGGCCAACAAGCGACGGCATTATCCCGTTTTGGCGTATTTCCAATACCAAAGCGGATTCTACAGGATTTTAATAGGGAATTTCCTTGAAGGCAGAACTAAAAGCACGCGTGCGCTGCAAGATCGATTTTATTGGTTTGTTTCTAACGCATGTAGTAAGTATTAAACTAATTTATTTTCCTTATATCTAAGGGGTACGCTTAACAGATCATGGAGACTGCGGATTAGACAATGGATAGAGCTGTCTGGTACATTTTTATTGCTATAATTACCTGCGCTTTCTTTGGAGCCGGCGGTCTTATGATCAAGAATATCAAGCCGAAAACCCTTATTGAAGACGACCAGCCGGACATGGGCGAGGATCATGTCAATGATTTGCATCTTCGTGCCACCGAAGACGAATCCGGTCCGGAAGATGCATAGCGTCCGGCTTCAAGGATGTTCCAAAGGATCACAGGCCGTACAAGACGCTCTATAATCGCTTCATCCGCTGGAACCGTCTCGGCGTCTTCGATCGCATCTTCGCGGCCTTGGCAGGCTCGGGTATAAAACCGGACCGCATTATGATCGGCGCCACGTACCTGAAGATGCGGACACACATTCTTCTCCGCCATCTGTATCGCTGCTACGCGTATCTTTTGGCTCTAAACAATGCGCCCCGCCCCTAGAAGACCTTGCCTTCCTCGAGATGTGTGGTCGTTCCGTTGATGTAATAGTCGCCGACCACCCTTGCCTTGTGCAGCAGCGGGTTGTGATTGAGGAGCGTGCGGATGTTACGCCAGTGGCGATCGAGATTGAGATGACGGGAGGTTGCCGACCCGCCACCCAGCTCGAAGACATTGGTTGCCGCGGCAAGCGCGAGCTGTGAGGTGACAATCTGCGTTCGCGCCGTCGTCAACGCGCTCTCGACCAGGGCCGCTTCCAGTTTTTGCGGGTCGCCAGCGGCGAATGCGGCCACGGTCCGGTCGAGTGCCCGCGCACTCTCGCGGATCAGGGTGTCGACGGCAAAGGAGCCGGCTGCGATCTCGCCCAGGATCTTCTGCACGAAGGGATCGGCATTTGCAGTTTCGGCGGCGCTATGGGCGGTCGATCGCGCCTGCCTGCGCACATAGTCCATGCCCTCGGCAAGAACGCCGCGCACGGCGCCCGCCATCGAGGCGGCAAGATGCAATTGCCGCAGCGTCGAGACATGGCGGCCGACGAGCGTGTTCAGCCCTCGGGTGGAAATCTCATGCGGCAGGACCTCAACGTCCTCCAGCAGCACGCCGCCGCTTGCCGTCAGCCGCTGGCCCATGCCATCCCAGTCGTCGAGAATCGTGATGCCCTTGCGATCAACGGGCAGGAGAACGCCAACAAGCTGGTCGTCGTCGTTCCTGGCGCTGAAGGAGGCAAAGTCGGAAAAGGCCGTTCCCGTCGCATACCATTTGCGGCCATTCAACCGATAGTTGTCGCCGGACTTCGTCAGCCGGGTCGTCACGTCACCGGGGCGTTTGGTGCCCTGCTCCGTATGAGCCCCGCCAAAAAGCTTGCCGGAGAGGACGCGGCTAAGCTGGGTCCGGTCGAGGGCCGTATTGGGATTGAGCAGCAGCCCTTCCGTGAAATTGAAATGGCTTCTGAGCGCATGGGCGACATTGGAGTCCGCAGCACCGATCGTCATGATCATTTCGATATAATCGACGACCGAGCCGCCCGGACCACCGAGATCAACGGGAATGCGCAATGTGCCCAGCCCGGCCTCCCTGAAGAGCCGGAACGCCTCGAATGGCAGCTCACGCTCCAAGTCCCGCCGTGCTGCCTCCTTGGCAATTTCCGTGGCAAGCTCGGGCACCTTGGCAAGCAGCGCCGTCAGATCGCTGGAACGAGACGCAGCCTGAACGGGCTGGATGGCTGGGGCGATGGTCGGCATGGAGGAACTTTCTCGGCACCGGAATGATGAATATCAGGGCTCGCGACCGGCGAGCCCTGAGGGAGATCGTCAGGCGACGGCGCGTGCGAGCGGCACGACATTCTCGGACGCCGATAGATTGCTGCGCGGCACCCGGCCTTCGAGGGGGTGGCTCGGATCGTTGAAGCCGGGCGTCGACGGATGGCCCGTGGTCACCAGACGATCAACCAGCGCCTCATCCTCGGCATCAAGCTTCACGTCGAGGGCACGAATGTAGCTATCCCAATGCTCTTCCGTGCGCGGACCGGTGATGGCAGCGGAGATGAGCTTGTTGTTCAGCACCCAGGCGAGCGCGAATTCAGTCGGGGCGATGCCCTTGCGGGTCGCGTGCGCCGCGATCTCCTTGGCGATGGCGATCGATTCCGGACGCCATTCGGTTTCCAGGATGCGCTTGTCACCACGGCCGGCGCGCGTATCGCTCCCAGGCGCCTGACCCGGCTCGTATTTGCCGGTCAACACGCCACGCGCGAGCGGCGAATAGGAGACGACCCCGAGACCGTAGTGATGGGCGGCCGGCAGTTGCTCGGCTTCGGCTGTGCGGTTGACGATATTGTAGAGCGGCTGGCTGGCGACCGGGCGGTCGATACCAAGTTGCTCCGCCAGTTGCGCGACCTCTGCGATACGCCAGGCACGGAAGTTCGAAACCCCGAAATAGCGCAGCTTGCCGGCGCGGATGAGATCGGCAATGGCGCGCACCGGCTCCTCGAGCGGCGCATCGAAGACCGCTCGGTGGAAATAGAGGATATCGATATAATCGGTCTTGAGCCGGCGAAGCGAATTCTCGACCGTCTCGATCACCCATTTGCGGGAATGGCCGCCGAGGTTCGGACCCTTCTTGTGCGAATTGACAAACTTGGTAGCGAGAACCCAATGATCGCGGTGGTTCTTGATACCGCGGCCAACCACTTCCTCGGACTTGCCGTCATGATAGACGTCGGCCGTGTCGATGAAGTTGATCCCCTGCTCGCGCGCTTTGTCGATGATCCGGAACGCGACATCGTCCGGTGTCGGGCCGCCAAACATCATCGTGCCGAGGCTCAGCGGCGATACCTTGAGGGCGCTGCGCCCCAGATAGCGATAGTCAACCATTTCATTCTCCATTCTATTGAGCGTGATGACAGGCGACGGCATGGTCGCCGTGGAATTGACGTAAGGCGGGGTCCTCGGCCCGACAGAGGTCGGTCGCCAGCGGACAGCGCGTATGGAAGCGACAGCCCGACGGCGGATTGTGCGGGCTCGGCAGGTCGCCGGTGATCGGAGCCGCCTGCCTGCGCCGGGAAGGATCGGGCACGGCAGCAAGCAGCGCCTGCGTGTAGGGATGCTTGGCGCCGGTCCAAAGCGCGCTGGTCGATGCGCTCTCGACGATGCGGCCGAGATACATGACGAGAACCCTGTCGGCGAAATACCGGACGACGGAAAGGTCGTGCGAGATGAAGAGGTAGGAAAGCGACAGCTCTGTCTTCATCTCGACGAGGAGATTGAGGATCTGCGCCTGGATCGAAAGATCAAGCGCCGATACCGGCTCGTCGCAGATCACCAGCTCCGGCTGCAGGATCAAGGCTCGGGCGATACCGATACGCTGGCGCTGGCCGCCGGAAAATTCATGCGGATAGCGATCCAGCGCATCCGGTGGCAGGCCGACATGCTCGACCATGGACGCAGCGATCTGATCGCGGCGCTTGCGATCGCCGATCCCGTGGACGGCAAGCGGCGCCGTCAGGATCGCGCGGATCGTCTGGCGCGGGTTGAGCGAAGCGAACGGATCCTGGAAGATCATCTGGATGTTACGGCGGATGGATCGCAACTCTTTCGCGGACATGGCCGAGACATCACGTCCCTTGAAGGTGACGCGGCCGGCCGACGGATTGACGAGCCGCATCAGCGACTTGCCGAGCGTCGACTTGCCGCAGCCGGATTCACCGACGAGCGCCACCGTTTCGCCCTCGCCGATCTCCAGCGAGACGTCGTCGACTGCCCGAACCGTGCCGGCGTTGGCTGAATAATGGGTCGAAAGCCTATCGACCGATAGCAACGGCATGTGCGGCCTCCGTCGACGAGGAACCAAAGGGACAGGCAACCTGCCGACCGGCCGGAAGATGGAGCAGCGGCGGGACGGAGGAAGAGCATGAAGCTCGCGCCACCGGACAGCGCGGCCGGAACGAACAGCCCGTTTCGCCCGCCGCGGAGACGACCGAACCCGGAATTTCGGACAGCCGCCCGTCGCGATAATGGTAATTGGCATTCAGCCTCGGCGAGGCGGCAAGCAAGCCCTGCGTATAGGGATGGTAGGGCGTCTCGAAGACCACATCCGACAAGCCTTCCTCGACCTTGCGGCCCGCATACATGACGACGACGCGGTCAGCCCACTGGGCGACGATACCGAGGTCATGCGTAATGAGGATGACCGCCATATTCAATTTGCTGCGCAGATCGTCGAGCAATTGCAGCACCTGCGCCTGAATGGTCACGTCGAGCGCCGTCGTCGCCTCGTCGGCAATCAGCAGCTTCGGATCGCAGGCAACGGCGATAGCGATCATCACGCGCTGGCGCATGCCGCCGGAAAGCTGATGCGGATAGTCGTTGACGCGACGGGCTGCATCGGGAATGCTGACGAGATCGAGCAGCTCGATGGCGCGCGCCCGCGCCTGCTTGCGGCTCAGATTTTCATGGATGCGCAGGATTTCGACAATCTGGTCGCCGATCGTCAGCACCGGATTGAGCGATGTCATCGGTTCCTGGAAGATCATGGCGATGTCCCGGCCGCGAATACGGCGCAGTTCCTTTTCCGGCAGCGTCAGGAGGTCCTGACCATCAAAAAGGATCTGGCCACCGGCTTTCGCCTGGCGCGGCAGCAGCCCCATCAGCCCGAGCGCCGTCAAAGACTTGCCCGAGCCGGATTCACCGACGATCGCCAACATCTCGCCAGGCGTCACGGAAAAGCTGACGCCTTTTACCGGCTCTGCGGCGGCAAAGCGGACGGAGAAATCGCGAACATCGAGAAGCGCCGGCATCTTAGCGTTCCTCCGCAAAACGAGGATTGAGAGCGTCGTTCAATCCATCGCCGATCAGGTTGAGCGCAAGAACCGTGAAGACGATAGCAAGGCCGGGCAATGCGGTCAGATACCAGGCGGTGCGGATGACATCGCGGCCCGAACCGATCATCGAGCCCCAGGAGACCTGGTTCGGATCGCCGAGCCCCATGAAGGACAGCGCCGATTCCATCAGGATCGCGCTTGCGACCATCACCGAGGAGGTAACGATCAGCGGCGGCAGCGCGTTCGGCAGGATTTCGCGGAAGATGATGCGCCCATGCCCGAAACCGAGACTGCGAGCGGCAAGCACATAGTCCTTTTCGCGGATGGCACGGAATTCGGCCCGTGTCAGGCGCGCAACCGTCGGCCAACTGACGAGAGCGATCGCGACCGTCACGGTCGTCGTCGTCGGCTGCGCGATCGCCACGAGTACCACGAGGAGAACGAAGCTTGGTATCGTCTGGAAGATCTCAATGAGTTTGACGAGCAGATCGTCGACCAGCCCGCCGAAATAGCCGGCAAGCGCGCCGATCGTGATGCCGGCGCTAAGTCCGAGCAAGGTCGCCGCTATGCCAACCAGCAGCGATACGCGCGCGCCGTGCAGAATGCCGGCAAGCACATCGCGGCCCATGGAATCGGTGCCGAGTGGATAGGCGCCATTCTGGCCCGGCCAAAGGAAGGGGCGTGAGACCATCTCCATCGGGTCGCCGGGATAGAAGACCGGGGCGAATAGCGCTGCAAGCGCCACGGCTGCCAGGAAAGCCAGGCCGAACAACGCATTGGGATTGGCGAGGAAGACCTTCACCTCTCGCCGTGCCCCACGCCATCGCTGCTTGCCAACCGAGGCTATACGCGCATCGGGCGCATGGATATGAGCCCAGCGCGCCACTGGACGCGGCTCGACGACAGGTTCGGGCTCAGTCCTCGCTGCGACGAGATCGATCGGCTCTCCGGTATAGGGTCTGAGCTTGTGCGTATTCATCGGCTTGCTCCTATCCTGGGGTCGAGCCAGGCTTGCAGAAGATCGACGGCCGCATTTGCGACGATCACGAGGAACGAGGAGAGAAGCAGGATCCCGAGCAGCACGCTGAAGTCGCGCGCCATGACGGCCTCGAAGGCAAGGCGCCCAAGGCCCGGCCAGCTATAGACCGTCTCCACCACGACGGCGCCGCCGAGCATGCCGCCGAAATGCATGCCGGCCATGGTCGTGATCGGGATCAGCGCATTGCGCAGCACATGCCGCGTCGTCACGAAAAATGGCGAAACGCCCTTGGCACGAGCCGTGCGGACGAAATCCTGCGACTTGACTTCAAGCATGGAGGCACGCGTCAGCCGCGCGTAGATCGCCAGATAGAACAGCGAGAGCGATGTCGCCGGCAGGATCATGTAGCGGGCACGATCAAGCAGCGCCGGCAGGCCAGTCAGCCGCGAGCCGATGGTGCTGTCGCCGCCGCTTGGCAGCCAGCCGAGCTTGACGGAGAAAAACAGGATCAGCATCAGGCCGATCCAAAATCCGGGAATGGAATAGAACAGCAGCGACACGATCGATATCAGCCGGTCCGGAATCCGCCCCGCGAAGGTCGCCATCAGCGATCCCAGGATCAAGCCGACGGTGATCGCAATCGCCAGCGCCGCCAGCATCAGCATCAACGTGCCGGGCAGGCGCTGCCCGATCAGGTCAGCGACCGGCATGCCATAGCGCGGCGAGAAGCCGAGGCTGAAATGGGCGAGGTTGTTGAGGTAGTCCACGAGTTGCACGAGGATAGGATTGTCGAGGCCGAAGCGCGACCGCAGAGCCGCCATGGATTCGACCGTCGCCGAGCCTGCTTCCGCTGCCATGACATCGGCGGCGTCGCCCGGCGCAAGCTTCAGCAGGAAGAAATTGAGAATGACAATCCCGAGCATCGTGGGCACGGCCTGGATCACCGTCCGCCGGATTGTTCGTGCGATACGTCTATAGGCTGACACCGCGCTTCACCTCGCAACTGCTATCGCCACCACTTCGCGGCATTGCAATAATAGTTGACTAAATCTGTGGATTTTGTCAAATTTACTTTAGCAAATAATTCTTTCGATTATCCTGAAACCGCGATCTCATCGCATCATAAATCCAAAATATACGTATTTACTAGCATGAAATATCAACGCGCATATCTGTCGAGGTAAAAAGCTCTATCGCAAGAAACTTCCGCAGAAAGTGAAATCAGCAGGGGCTGGCCCGAGGGTCACAAGCCCGCAATGTGAAGGCTTGACGCTTATGACCCCACTCCCTCCCCCCACCCGCCGCAGCGTCCTCCTGGCTACGGCAACCCTTGGCGCGACTATGGCAGCACGGCTGCCCGCTTCCACTGCCGATGGCGAAGGCATCGCCGGCAGCCTGGCCTATGCCTATGTCGCGACGGCCTGACCGACACTGAAACGCGAGAAAACAGGAAGACGCCATGTCCATCCAACATCAACCGGGCTCCTTCGTCGGGCTACCGAAATTTGCCGCGCCGACCGATTTTCCCGAAAGCCCGCTGTCGCAGGCACTCAAGCAGCCCGTATTGCTCGGGCTCTTCCTACCGATCCAGGCAGGTGGCTGGACGCAATCGACGCTGGAACGCTCGACCGATTGGCGCTTCGACTACAACAAGGCGCTGACGCTGCGGGCGGAAGAGCTGGGCTTTGATCTTGTCTTTGCCCTATCGCAATGGCTGCCGAAGGGCGGGTATGGCGGTGTGTTCGATGGGCAAGCGCTCGACAGCTTCGTTTCGATCGCGGCGCTCGCAGGCCTCACGAAGAAGATCATGCTGATCTCCACCATGCATGTGCTCTACGGCCCCTGGCATCCTCTGCATCTCGCCAAGTTCGGTGCGACGCTCGACCACATCACCGGCGGGCGCTGGGGTATCAACGTCGTCACCGGTCATCGCGCCGTCGAGCATGAGATGTTCGGATGGCCGCGGATCGAGCACGACAAGCGCTATGACCTCGCGGCTGAATTTCTCGAAGTCCTGCAGCGGCTCTGGAGCGATACCGAGAATTTCTCCTACGAGGGAGAAAGCAGCTGGAAGCTCGGCGGCGGCTTCGTGACGCCGAAGCCGAATTACGGCCGGCCGATCCTGGTGAACGCGACCGGCTCCGATGCCGGGATCGCCTTTGCAGGCCGCTATTCGGACATCGTCTTCATCACCAGCCCGACCGGCGCCGACATCGACAGCGCATTGCAATCCCTGCCCGCTCATACCAAGCGGGTCAAGGATACGGCAATCAGCGTTGGGCGCAGCATCCGCACCCTCCTCAACCCTATGGTCATCTGTAGGCCGACCGAGAAGGAAGCCTGGGCGCTGGCCGACAAGATCGTTGCACATGCCGACCAACGTTCACCACAGGGTTTCCAATCGCTGAATTCCGACGCCCACGCCTGGAAAGGCCGTGACGCACAGGATCCCTACCGCTCCGTCGGCGGCAATATCCGCGTCATCGGCTCGCCGGAGCAGGTGGTCGATCAATTCCTCAAGTTGAAGGCGGCCGGTGTCGACGGCCTTCAACTCAGCTTCTTCGATTTCCGCGACGACCTCGACTTCTTTGGCAGCGATGTCCTGCCGCTGATGAAGCAAGCGGGCCTGCGCAACTGAAAGGGACGACCATGACAAGCAATGCCATTTCCGAAATCTGGTACACACGCTGCCCCGTCCCGACACCCGTCGGCCTCGCAGCCCAACTCGGCTATCTCGAAGAAACCTTCCGCAAGGACGGCGTGATGCTGAAATCCATCATCGATTCACCGGATCGAGACGTCTGCCAGAGTTATTTCGATCACACGCTCGACTGGTCTTTTCGCCACGGCGCCAACCTGCCGCCGATCCGCGCACGATCCGAAGGCATTGTCGATTTCATGCGCAACCGCGTTGAAAGGGCTGGTTTCAGCGCTTTCGCTGAATGAGCTCGCCCATACCGATGTCGACATCATCGAGATCGGGCATTTTGATACAACGACCATATCAACAGGTGGGTGAATACCGATGACGCAGATCGATTTGGCGTGGGGTGCAGGCCCAACGCTACGCTACGATGAACTGGCGGAGCGGTTCCGACCCGTCTTTGCTCGCATTCGCTCCTCGGCCATAGAACGCGACCTCGTGCGCGAACTTCCGCATGAGCAGATCAGCTGGCTGAAGGAGAGCGGTTTCACCACGCTGCGGCTCTCCACAGAAGATGGCGGCTCTGCTGCGACGCTGCCGGAGCTTTTCAACCTCCTGATCGAACTGTCGGCGGCCGACTCGAATGTGACGAATGCCCTTCGCTCGCATTTCGGTTTCACCGAAGATGTTATGAATTCGTCTGTCGTCGCCTGGCGTTCCGAATGGCTCAGGCGGATAGCCGCTCGGGAACTGATCGGCAGCGGCTTCTCCGAAGTCGGAGAGGCGAAAGTCGGTTCATTTTCGACCAGGCTGACCCGCAACGGCGATCACTGGCTGTTAAACGGCGCGAAATACTACACCACCGGCTCACTATTCGCCGACTGGATCAATCTCGGCGGCAACGACGAGAACGGCGAGCCGATCGGCGCGCTGGTGCCGCGCCAAGCGCAAGGTGTCGACGTCGTCGATGATTGGGATGGCTTCGGGCAATCGCTGACCGCAAGCGGCACCGCGCTGTTTTCCGATGTGGTCATCAAGGCTGAACTGGTGACGCCTCCCGGCGGCCGGTTCAAATATTCCTCCGCCTTCTTCCAGCTTGTGCATCTTGCCACGCTCGCCGGCATCGGCCGCGCCGCCGCCACCGATGTTGCCCGGCTGGTCAGCGAGCGCAAGCGCATCTATAGCCACGGCAATGCCGCAAGCGTCAGCGAAGACCCGCAGATCCTGCAAGTCGTCGGCCGGGTGCGAGGCGCGGCCTATTCGGCGGGCACGATCGTCCTGAAGGCGGCCGAAGCGCTCCAGCGGGCATACGAACTGCGCGCCGATGTAGATCCAGCGATCAGCGAGCGCTCCAACGCCATTGCCGAGATCGAGGTCAACCAATCGGTCCACGCCGTCACCAGCCTGATCCTCGAGGCCACCACGCTTCTCTTCGATGCTCTCGGCGCTTCGGCAACCAAGCGTGGTCTTGGCCTCGACCGCTATTGGCGCAATGCAAGAACAATCTCCTCCCACAACCCACGCATTTATCGCGACCGCATCGTCGGAGACTTCGCGGTCAACGGCACGCCCCCACCGGCTCAGTACAAGATCGGCCAGATCTGACGCTTCGGGCCGCGGGATTGGAATCCCCGCGGCCCGAACATCTGGATCAGTGATGCTTCATGCAGTTGGACTGAGCCATATCTGCCCGAAGCTGTTGTTGATGCCCTGGGCGCCCGGCGCAAAGTTTCGCACTTTCTTGTTGGCGACGATCTGCGCGCCGGCCGCAACCAGATCGACGGAGACGACATCCTCGTGAACGATATGCTGAAACTGATACCAGAGTGCCCGGCGCTTGCCTTCGTCCGG
Source organism: Rhizobium sp. AP16 (assembly GCF_000281735.1). NCBI lineage: Bacteria > Pseudomonadati > Pseudomonadota > Alphaproteobacteria > Hyphomicrobiales > Rhizobiaceae > Rhizobium > Rhizobium sp. AP16. The sequence goes on from NZ_AJVM01000006.1 coordinate 70,532, forward strand.
TTCGGTTGCCGCCGCTTCGAGCAGGCGATCCACCTCTGGATTGGAATAGTGGCTCGCATTGGAAAAGACGAGGCCGATCTTGAAGTTCTTCGACCAATAGGCGCGCTGGACGCCCAATGACGGATCGAAGGTGTTGGAGAGGGATTCGATGACGATATCCCAGGCACGGTCGGTATAGACCGTCTTCAGGAACGTCGCGAGGTCGAGCTTCAGGATTTCGGCGTCGATGCCGATCACGGCCAGCGATTGCTTGATGAAATCGGCATAGGCCGGCGTCAGGAAGGAATTATAGGCGAGGCGCAGCTTGAAGCGTTTGCCCGCAGCGCCACGCGGATAGCCCGCCTCGTCCAGCAGCTTTTCCGCAAGCTTTGGATCCGGCTCGCGGGCCTTGATGCTTGGATCATACCATTTGGGCAGCGCCGTGCTGATCGGGCTCGGCGACACCTGCCCATATCCGTAAAGGGCGATATCGACGAGCTTCTGCAGATCGATGGCATGCGCGATCGCCAGCCTTACCTCGCGCTTGTTCAGGATTTCGTTCTCATAGTTGAAGAACAACTGCTGTTGCGGACCGGAATAGGCATAGGTGGTCGTGTCCACCACGAGGTTCGGATTCGTCTTCAACCGCTCGATATCCGAGAGCGGCACCGGATTGGCGCCGATGTCGATCTCGCCGGTTTCGAGTGCCGCAGCACGGGCCGCAGGATCGAGGATGACGCGCAGCACGACACGGTCGAGATAGGGCTTCGGCGCATCCCAATAATCGGGATTGCGGTCGAAGATCAAATAGCTGCCGGGCACCCATTCCTTCAGGATGAACGGCCCCGTGCCGATCGTCTGCGCGAGGTTCGGCTGCTGTTCGGGCTTGAATTTTTCATAGACATGCTTTGGAACGATAGGCGATTCCGAGCTGCTCAGTGCGGAAATCAGGTAAGGCGCCGGTTTCGAGAGAACGATGATCGCCGTATGAGGATCGGGCGTCTCGACGGCCGTCACGTTCTGATAGGTGATACGCCCGCGCGGATGTGCCTCCCGCAAGCGGAAAACCGTGAAGTTGACGTCCTCGGAGGTGAAATCCTGCCCGTCATGCCACTTCACCCCCTGGCGAAGCTTGAAGGTGTAACGCAGGCCATCCTCGCTCACCGACCATGCGGTCGCCAATAGAGGTATTGGATTGAGATCATAGTCGAAATCGAACAGACCCTCGTTGATCTTCGGCCCGATCGCCTGGCCGGTGCCGGACGACGTGTTGATGGCGATCAGCGATGTCGGGTCGGGATAGTATGCCCAATTGAGCGTACCGCCCCTGACAGGCGGCTCCCCAGCCGCCTCGCCGATATCCGGAATGCCGGTAAATGCCAGACTTGCGCCACTGAGCAGCAAGAGTTGATTGAACTGACGACGATTGATGGTCATGCCTTCTGCTCCGAAAAAGTCAGAGCGGCCAAAGCCGCGAACGGGGCCCCACCCCGCATGGAGATGATCCCGTTCGCGCGTCATAATTGAAAGGCAGAATTTCTACTGACGATGGAAAGCCATGCTTCTTCGAAGAGCCACAGCCCTTTGGCAGGTACCTATCACACCCGACGTTTGAGATAGGCAAACCTGGCGAGCCGTTACTTTGCGGGCGTCGGCTCTCCAAGCGACAACATTAGCCGGTTTGCCCAATTGAAGAAGGCCGACGCGTGGATGAGATCGGCGATTTCGAGATCGCTCAAGCCTTCGTCACGCAGCTTGCCAATGTCCGCCGTGCCGAACTCCGCAGGCGTTTCGCTCAAGGTCGACGAGGCCGAGACAAGCGCATTCCACCGGCTGCCGAGATCGGTTTCCGTTCCCTCATCCAGCAGGCGCTGGACGTCCTCCGTTCGCTTCGAATGATGGGAAGCAAAGCGGGAATGCACGGAGGCGCAGAAGATGCAGCCATTGGTGCGCGAGGCCGCCGTCGCGGCGAGCTCGCGGTCGGCGCGCGGCAGGCCTGCCGCGACATTGTAGAAAATATCCTTGTCCGTTTTCGTGCGCGCCTGCAGGATCTCGGGATCCCGCGCGAGCAGCATGAAATAGGGCGATTTTGAACGAGATGCATCGACAAGCCCCGCCCAATGGCGCTCGGTCAGATCGCCTTCGACAAGCGGCTCCAGCCAGGGCGTCCAGCCGATTTCGGCCTGGGTAAAGACATTCGGACGGTTTTCGATCTCGGGATGAATGACGGTGTCTGTCATAACGGATTTACCTTCTGTTCGGCTAAGCTGACAGGGACTGCGCGGTGGCGGTCGCCAAAGCCTTTAGTCCGGTGACAACCCTGATTTGGAACGCCAGAAAGGCGACGATCTGCGATAGCGTGACGACACCCGTCGTCGTCCAGCCCGCATCCAGCAGTTTCTGCAAGGCTCCGGCATTGGACTCACGCGGGCGGAAAACGAGAAGATGGCTGTGTTCCAGCGCCGCGGCGAGTTTCGGTCCAAGAGCATTGCGACTATCGCCGGACACCTCATAGACAAGACCGGCGCGATCCTCGCTGGAAAGCGGGCCGGCCGGATAGCGACCATATGGCCCGTGGGTGCGGCCTTTTTCCACCTCGGCTCCAACGGCTGTGGCTAGCGCCTTATCCGTCAGGCCGGAGGCATAGAAGCCGCTGATATCGGCCGCCGCGTGCAGGCCCGTAACGAAGACGGCAATAGCAAGCCGCTCGTCTTGCGTAACATCGCCTTGATGGGCCGGTTCAAACAGTGCCTGATAGCTCTTCTGCGCGTTGAGGCGGGTTTCCGGCCTTTCGGCACGGAGGCGATCCAGCGGGGATCCGGCGGTAATTCCCACCAGAAGATCGATGACGTCAGTGGTCGGCGAAGTCATGGTCGTAGCCTTCTCTTCAAATGTCGGTTTTCAGGCTTTGGTCGCGAAACGGCGTTCGCTTAAGGCCCGCGTCTGCGGCGTCCAGCCAAGAGCGGGGGCCACATGGGCGGCGATGAGCTCCAGGGACCGGAGAATATGCCCGTGCGGCGGATCGACCGAATGCACCTGGAAGACGAGGTCGGTTACCCGCGCAAGCGCAGTATCGGCCTGAAGCGACGCGATGACATCCTCCGGCGTGCCGACATGGACATCGAAGACCTTGAGCAGGTCAACCGTGGTCTCGCCCCGGATCGTGAAGCCGCTCGCGGTAAAGCGCTCGACGCTGCGCCTCAAGCCGATCTCGGCGAAATGCAGGGCCTCTTTCAGGCTGTCGGCCACGAAGAGGCTGCGGGAGCCGAGAATGCGCGGGGCACGCCCGTCCGGCAGGACGGCGAGGTAGGCGTCGATGATCGGGTTTTGCAGATCCCAGAGTTCGGCACCCGGCGCCTCCGGTGGTCGCGGTTGCGTGCGCGACAGCATCAGCCCGTCACCCGCAAGGCCGGCGCGCTCGCCCCCACCGACGGAGAATGTCGCCTGCCAGACCCGGTCGCGCAGATGTGGTGCCGTGGGATAAAGGCGATTGCCACCGGCAAGTTCGTGACCGGCCCATGCTTCGCGAAGCAATGCCAGATGCTTGCCGTAGACCAGCCCGCGATCGGCGCTCTCAAGACCGAATGGCAGGAAGGCTTGCGGCGTACCGCCGGTGCCGACACCGACCTCCAGCCGTCCATCGAGTAGAATATCGAGCACGGCGGTATCCTCGGCGACACGCACCGCGTCTTCCATCGGCAAGGTGATGACGCCCGTTCCAAGACGGATGCGCGACGTTCGCGAGGCCAGTCCCGCCAGAAAAACCAGAGGAGACGGCAAACCGCCCTCCTCGCCATTGAAATGGTGCTGCGCCACCCAGGCGCTGTCGAAGCCCTGCGCTTCGGCATGAATGATCTGCTCGCTGACAAGCCTATAGCGGGTCGCCACATCCACCTGGTCGAGGACACGGCTGAAGAAACCCAATCTTTTCGGTGACGCTGGCGTGCTCATGGGATCATCCTGCATTGCTGTGGGTGGGCTCGAGAAGCCGCGGAAATTTCTTGCCCGGAACGGCATCTATCAGCTCGCGCGTATAGGCGCTCTGTGGATTGCCGAAGACGTCGTCAATCGGGCCGCCCTCGACCAGCTTGCCATCGTTGAGGACGGAGACCGTGTCGGAGATCTGCCGGACCACGGCAAGATCATGCGAGACGAACAGGTAGGTCAGGCCGAGCTCGCGCTGAAGCTCGTCGAGAAGCGACAGGATCTGTGCCTGAACGGTCACATCGAGCGCGGAAACCGCCTCGTCCAGAACGAGAATTTCCGGGTCGAGCACCAGCGCGCGGGCAATCGCGACACGTTGGCGCTGTCCGCCCGAAAGCGCATGCGGCCGCCGTTGCAGGACATCGGCGGGAAGGCCGACCTTTTCGATCGTCGCAGTCACCCTTGCCAGTCGATCAGCCTGCGGCAGCCGCTCGAAATTCAGCAATGGCTCCTCGACGATCCTCGCAATCGTCTGGCGCGGATCAAGCGAGCTGAAGGGGTTCTGGTAGACCAGCTGGATCTTCTTGCGGAAAAGCCGCAGTGTCTCGCCGCGCAGCAACGACAGGTCGAGCCCGTTGATGAAGACCTTGCCGGCTGTCGGCCGCTGAAAGGCGGAGACGATGCGTATGGCGGTCGTCTTGCCGGAGCCGGATTCGCCGACGATCGCATGCGTGGTGCCGCGTCTGACGCGGAAGGACAGACCGTCGACGGCCCTAAAACTGCCCCCTTTGCCGCCGGGACCGAAATCCTGAACCAGCCCGTCGACGACAATGATGTCGTCAGCCGGCTTGGATACCTCGACGTTCGGCCGCGCGGCGCGGGGCACGCGCGCGTTCAGGGAAGGCGCATCGGCAAGCAGCCGGCGCGTATAGGCGCTCTGCGGGTTTCGGACGATGTCGGCAGTGCGCCCTTGCTCCTGAATGCGGCCATGCTGCAAGACGATGAGCCGGTCTGATCGGTCGGCGGCAACGCCAAGGTCGTGCGTCACCAACAGGATGGCCGTGCCATATTCCCGGCGCAGATCATCGATCAGATCGAGAATGTGCTTCTGCACGGTGACATCGAGCGCGCTCGTCGGCTCGTCGGCGATGATCAGCGAAGGCTTCAGCGCGATAGCGATAGCGATCAGCACCCGCTGCCGCATCCCGCCAGACAACTCGTGCGGATATTGTTTCGCGCGAAGTCGCGGCTGGTTGAGGCCAACGCGCTCCAGCAACTCGATCGCTTGAAGATAGGCGGCGGCCCCGGATGCCCTGCCATGAATGATAAGGATCTCGGCAACCTGATCGCCAATCGTCCGCACCGGATTGAGGGAATTACCCGGATCCTGCGGAACGAGGCTGATGACCGACCCTCGAATGCCGTCCAGCCGCTTTTGCGGCCAGCCGGCAATATTCTGGCCATTCAACCGGATGCTACCCTGCTGCAGAAGCCCACCTTCGGGCAGCAGGCCGATCAGCGCTTGAGCCGTCGAACTCTTGCCGGAGCCGGATTCGCCCACCAGCGCCACGACCTCCCCGGCATTCACCTTGAAATCGATGCCATGAACGGCTGGACGTGACCCGCTCCGGTCACGATAGGCGATCGTCAGGCCGGAGACGTCCAGAACGGGTACGCCCGTTTCACCTGATGTGCTCCCTGCGGAAATCATCATCGATTGACACTCCCGATTGCCCGGCTGATGCGGTTGATGGAGATGACGACCAGCACGACGACGATGCCGGGGGCAGCTGTCAGCCACCAGGCGGTCGCGATGTAATTGCGTCCCTCCGCAATCAGCAGACCCCATTCCGGCGTCGGCGGCGGCGCGCCATAGCCGAGAAAGCCGAGTGTCGAGAGCTGAAGAATAGCCCAGCCGGCCTGAAGTGCGGCAAAAGCGATGACCGAGGTCAGCGAGTTCGGCAGGATATGGCGCCACAGCACCTTGAAGAAAGTGCCGCCGCTGCCGAACGCGGCTTCGACATAGTCGCTTCGCCGCACGGTGACGACTTCCGAGCGCACCAGCCGCGCGAACTTCGCAATCAGGGTGATGCCGACTGCGATTGCCGCATTGACCGTGCCGAAGCCGAGCAGGACGACGATGCTGAGCGACAGTAGCAGGTCCGGAATCGACAACATGACATCCACTAGCCGCATGATGGCCGTCTCCAGCCTTCCGCCAAGCGAGCCGGCGAGAACACCCAGCGTCGTTCCGACGACAAGCGCAATGCCGACGGCGGCAAGTGCCCCTGACAGCGAATGCACCGATCCATAGACGATACGGGCATAAAGGTCGCGGCCCAGTGAATCCGTGCCGAGGAGATGCGCGGCGCTCGGCGGCCGCAGATGCTGCCCGGGCAGTCCCTGCACCGGATCATAGACCGTGAAAACGCCAGGCAAGATCGCCCATAGCACGACCAGCGCAAGCACCAGGCAAGCGAGAACGAGGCCGGGTTGAATGCGCAGCGAGAAGCGGCGCGCCTCGGCCTGCCCTTCACCGCCGTCCAGCGGCGTGACCTGCGCGCTGTCAATCGGATCGGCAGCGTCGGTATTATGATGACGTTCAGCGGTTTCGAAGATCGTCATCGCGTCGTTCCCAGCTTCGCCTTGAGGCGTGGGTCGAGGATCGGATAGAGCAGATCGACGACGAGATTGATGGTGACGAAGGCTGTCGCCGCGATGACGACAATCGCTTGCAGCACGGCAACGTCCTGGCTATCCACCGCCTGTTTCGTCAGCCCGCCGATACCGTTCAGGCCGAAGACGGTTTCGGTGACGACCGCGCTTGCGATCAACTGTCCTAACAACAATCCCGCAACCGTCAGAACCGGCAGGAGCGTGTTTTTGGCGACATGCCGCCAGAGAACCTGCATATGCGAAAGACCCTTGGCGCGCGCCACCGACACGAAGGGGCGCGTCAGGACCTCGTCGATATTCTTCAACAGGATCTGCGCAAGCGGCGCGGAAATCGGCACGGCCACCGTGAGGATCGGCAGGACCAGTCCTTCCCAGGGTCCCGGATTGATCACCGGGACCAGCCGGAACCGAAACGAGAATATCTGAATGAACATAATGCCGAGCCAGAAGGTCGGCACGGAAATGAAAAGCGAAGGCAGCGACTGGATGGCACCGCGTAGCCAGGCAAGCCCTGGGAGATTGGACAATACGGCGATGAGGACGGCCAGAATGGCGGCGACCAGGAAGCCGAAGCCTGCAAGCAACAGCGTCGACGGCAGATTGGTGGCGATCAGAGTGCTGACGGCAACGCCTGCTTGTAATGAATAGCCGAAATGACCGGTGAGGAAATTCCAGATCGTATGGACATATTGCTGCAGGATCGATCCATCGGCGCCATAGGCAGCCCTGATATCGGCAAGCTGTTCTGGGCTGAGCCCATAGTCCGGGCTCTGGAATTTGATGAGCACCGCATCGCCCGGCATCGACTGGAGCAGCACGAAGGATACCGTGAACGCCGCCCAGAGAACGAGCAGGGACTGTCCGATCCTCGATAGTATGTATCTTGTCATGCCGATTACCATGCCTTCAACAGACGTCGGCCCGGCGAAATGCCGGGCCAAACGCCATCATCAATGCTCGGCGAGCCAGGTGCTGTAGAATGCCGGCCGGCCGACGGCCTCAAAAGCGATCCCCTTCACATAAGGGGCGCCGGCAAACACCTGCGGTTCCTCGAAGAACGGAATGACATAGGCCTGATCCAGCAGATATTCCTGTGCTGCCTTGGCGGCTGCCAGCCGCTTGCTGCTGTCCGTCTCAGAGGCGACGGTCTCGAGGATGCCGTTCAGCTTTTCGTCAAAGAAGGTAGCCTTCGGATTGAGCCCGCCCTTCTGCAACAGCGCGTCGCGGTTTTTCGGATAGAACTGGCTCTTGATGACGTCAGGATCGGCGCGACCGACTTCGGCGACGACGAGCGGCGTCTTTGCCGGGTCGACATTGTCCGTCACCAGATTGCCGGACGTGCCGGCAAGCACCTGCAGCTTGACGCCGATCTTGGCCCATTGCTGCGCGACGAGCTGGAGCACGGCCTTGTTCTGCGGCTGCGGCAAGGACTCATAAACGGCGAGTGCCAGCGGTTTGCCATCCTTCTGCCGCACGCCACCTGAACCCTTGGTCCAGCCAGCTTCGTCAAGGAGCTTTTCGGCAAGCGCCGGATCGTAGGCAAGCTTCGAGGATAGATCCGCATAGCCGGCGGCGGCCGACGAAATGATCGACTTTGCCCGCGGATAATTCGCCGAAAACAGCGTGTCGACGATCTCCTTGTTATCCGTGGCATGCAGGAGCGCTTGGCGGACCTTGATATCGGCGACGAGCGGATTGTCCGGCCGGAAGGCGACGCTGTCGTTGACGCCGCGCGTCGGCGCGGCATAGATCGCGAAACTCTGGTCGCTTACCTGCTTCTCGTCATAGGCCTGGAGCTGACGGATGAAATCGGCCTGGCCGGAGAGCAGCGCGCCGATGCGAACGCTATCCTCGCCGGTGATGATGTACTTGATGCCGTCGAGATAGGCCCTGCCCTGATGTTCGAGCTTGGCCGGACCCCAATTGTAATCCGCACGAGCCTTCAGCGCGAGCTGCTTGCCGAGCGTCTCGCTCTCGACGACGAAGGGGCCGGAGCCAATGATCTTCGTCGCGTCGCCGAGCTGATCGAAGGGCAGCGCCAGCGTCTTCAACGAAACAAGGCCGGAGCCGATCACGGACGTGCCCTGCAGGAAGCCGGGTGACGACTTCTTGAAATAGAACTTCACGGTGTAGGGATCGACGACTTCGCTGTGATCGTAGTTGTTGATGACTTCGGAAGCCGGTTGCTTCAGCTCCTTGTTGCCAAGGCCGAAGGTATCGTAATTCTTGGCGACAGCGCTGGCGTCAAGCGGCGTGCCATCGGAAAAGGTGACGCCCTTGCGGATCTTGAAGGTATATTCCGTCGCGCTGTCATTGACGGCCCAGGACTCGGCGATCCACGGCTCGACCTGCAGCGTCTTGGGGTTTTGATAGGTCAGCTTGTCGGTGATCTGATTCAGGATACCACCGTTCGGATAGAAGCCTCCAGCCGGCGGATAAAGATTCGTGTGGGCTTGCTGCTCCAGATAGATCAGCGTCCCACCCTGCACCGGCTTGCTGTCCTCGGCCGAGAAGGCCACTTGGGGAAGCGCCAAGGAGACGAACCCCAAGAGCGTCAATGTCTTCAAATTACGTGCGATTGTCATCTGATGCCTCGAACTGGAATGTATCGAGAGGGTATCGCACCGACCGGATCAATCAATATTGTTTATGGAATTACTATGCTATATTTGAGTTGCTGCGGAGAATGAACCTTCAGCCTGTCCCGGCCTCGGGCAATTCCCGTTCAGGGCAATTGGAGGCTGCATTACGCAGCACGCATCGTTGGTCCGCTCGGAGCTTTCACGCAGCCTTGAGCCTGCTCTCCGCGAGGCGGGCGAACAATGTCGCGCCGACCGGCAGGATGGCGTCGTCGACGATGAAACCGGGATTGTGGGCCGGAACAGTGCCGGAATGGCCGAGCGTGAAGAAGGCTCCGGGCGCGTGCAACAAAAAGTCCGCGAAATCCTCGCTGCCCATCGCCCGCTTCGGCGCTGTCGAAACCCGTGTCGGCCCCAGAACCTCGCGCCCGATGTCGGCGACGATATCGACATGTTCGGCATGGTTGGTCAGGACTGAGAAAATATCGCGGATATCGATTTCGGCCGTGAGATCATGGGCGGCCGCGACGTTCCGGGCGATGGTCGTGAGCCGGGAGCGGATCAGCTCTCTGACCCCATCGGAAAAGGCGCGGATCGTCCCGCCGACGCTCGCCGTCTCTGGGATCACGTTATAGGCCGAGCCGGCCCCGATCTTGGTGACCGACAAAACCGCGGGCTCGGTTGGCGGGACGTTGCGGCTGACGATGGTCTGAAGCGCCTGGACAAGCTCGGTGATCGCCGGGATCGGATCACGTCCGGCATCCGGATGAGCACCATGCGCGCCCTTGCCCTTGAACGTCACGTCGAAGAAGTCTGCGCCGGCAAGCACCGTTCCGGCGGTCACATGCAGATGATCCGGCGCCAGAAAAGTTGCATTGTGGAGTCCATAGATCTCGTCAACGGGAAAACGATCGAACAGTCCGTCGGCGATCATCGCACGGGCACCGCCCAAACCTTCCTCCGCTGGCTGAAAGATGAAGATGACGGTGCCGGCGAAATCTCGGGTCTCGGCAAGATAACGCGCGGTGCCGAGGAGAATGGCGGTATGGGCATCGTGACCGCAGCCGTGAAAGCGGTTCGGATAGATGGAAGCATAGGGCAAGCCGGTTTCTTCCGGCATCGGCAGCGCGTCCATGTCGGCTCTGAGCCCCACCGACCGATTACCCGGATGCCGCCCAACCAGACGCCCGACGACACCGGTCTTGCCGATACCGCGATGAACTTCGATGCCCCAGGACGCCAGCTTGTCGGCGACGATGCCGGAGGTCCTGATCTCCTCGAAGCCGATCTCCGGATGCGTATGAATGTCTTGACGGATCGCAACGAGTTCAGGGACATAGCTCGCGATACGCTCGATGACCTTCGGAGCGGGAGCATCGTTGGCGATGGTGTTCGATTGGGTCATGGGAGCATCTCGGGATGGAGAAACGGACGCCGGATCGGAACGATCAGCGACCGTTACATAAACATCGAATGCGCAGGTAGTCTATAAAAATAGTAGATTAAATGACTTACGCCGAAAAACATTGCCGAATGCCTGTGGCCCGCCCTGCTCCTCTTATGTAAAGTTCCCTTGTTAAAACAGTGCCGCTCTCGATCAGTCTCGAACCTCGAAAAGGAAGGTGAATATATGCTCATCGAACACGTATCCCTCTTTGAGCTGGAGGGGACACGGGTGCCGTCAAGGATTGCGAAGCTCCTGCTGACTTGGTGTATCGATGAGGTCGGAGGTCGCAGATAGATGGTGAAAGAGCAAAAGGCCGCGAGCAAGAAGCCGTCCACCGCCTCCCTATCATTCCCGCCGGCAGAAAATCGCGCCCAGGCGCTCGGTGAAATACATGCACGTCCTTTTGTCGCCGTAACGTCTCCGCGCGTGATCCTCCAATTGGCGTTCCTGATGGAGACCGGCCAGACAAGTCACCATGAGGCCATCGAGACTATGGCGCGCTCTCAAGGTGTGTCCGTGCCGGATCGAACATCGAGGCATTGCACCGTGCAATGGGGCCAAGGGACCTTGCGCTGGGAACGCCATACCGAATTTTCGACTTGGTTTTGGGATGGACCAGCCATGGCGGCCCCCTGGACCGCGATTGCGTTGCACCCCTTTGGCGGCAGCTTCCACGCTCCGGGAAGCTTCATTTCCGGTATCCGGCTGGAGATATGGCCGGAGGGCGCGCAGGCGGAAGCGGCACTCACCTCGTTCGACGGTGCCAGCCTTTGCCGCAGCCGGATTCGCGACGGGTTGGCAGAAGTCGCCACCGACTTTCGCCAGGACGGCGATGGCCTCACCCGCATGCTGCTCATAGATCGAGGCCTAACCGATCTCGGTCGCGGCGCAACGGTCCAGTGTCTTCTCGACATCGAAACCTACCGCACCCTGGCAATGCTGGCATTGCCGCTTGCTCAATCATTGTCGCCCGAAATACGCGCGATCGAGGAAGCTCTCGGGGCGGTCACCCAACGAATGAAGGGCCAGGTATGGGAGAATGCGGATGAGATGCTCGCCGAAATCACTCGTCTCGCATCCGAACTGCAGGCCAATGCCGCTCAATCGCTCTATCGTTTCGGAGCGAGCACGGCATATGATTTCATCGTGAGCGAACGGATCGCCACTTTAGGGGAAGAACCGATTGCGGGCGAGACCCTGGGCTCCTTCCTGGAGCGTCGGCTCGCACCAGCGATGCGGACTTGCAAATCTGTCGAGGAGCGTCAGGAAAGCTTGTCGATCAAGCTTTCGAGAACTACGGAGCTCTTAAGGACCTGGGTGGATGTGGGACTTGCACGGCAGAACACGGCACTGCTCACATCGATGGATCGAAGAGTGAAACTTCAGCTCCGGTTGCAGCAAACAGTCGAAAGCCTCTCGGTGGCTGCGATCTCCTATTATATCGTTGGGCTCGTCAACTACGCCGCAAAAGGATTAGGCCACGATATCGTGGAGCCGATGCTTTCGATCGCGCTGGGCATCTCCGTGCCGATCATCGTCGTCAGCGTCTGGTTTTTCGTGCGTAGCGTCAGGCGCCGTCATCAGGACTCCTGAGATAGAGCTTTGATAATAGCGACGCTCCTCCGTCAGGCCTGCTTTGCCGATTCCCCTTCCGCAAAACCCCGTCGCCAGAAGGCGACGACCAGATGCCGCTCGCGTGGCAGCTTCCAGGTCCGCCGCGCGAGCTTGCGCAGCTCGACGAAGTCGCCGAACTCGCAGCCGGCCCAGAAATAGATATCCTCTCCCAGACTATCGGCATCGAGGTGGCTCAGCGCCTCGGGCAGCAGACCGGTCGTTCCCGCCGGCCGACCTTGCCGGTAGAGATAGTTGAGCTCGATATTCTCGCCGCTGCGCAATTCATATCGGCAATCCGGATTGTCGATCTCGATGAACAATCTGGCGCTGACCGACGACGGAATTTCCTCCAATATCCGCGCGATCGCCGGCAGGGCGGTATCGTCGCCGCAGAGAACGAGCGACTGCGCCCTCGGGATCTCGCCACCGGCCGGCGCGAACAATCCGACAAGATCGCCCGGCTGAGCATGCACCGCAAAGGAGGCGCCGGGGCTTCCACCGTCTTCATGATCGTGCAGGGCAAAATCGATCTCGATTTCGCCACGCTCGCTGTCCCGCGAGCGGATGGTATAGACACGCGACACAAGCCTGTCGTCTCCGCCCGGCCAGACGATCCTGCCGTCCGCGCCCAAGGCCGGCCATACCGGCTTGGATCCTCTCGGGGGAAACAGCAGACGAACATGCAGCCCATCGGCGGCGAAGCTGTTCAGCTCCGCCCCGCTCAAACGCAGCCGTCGCATTTGCGGCGTCACGTTCTCCGCCGAAACCACCCTCATCTCGCGGAAAAACGGCGGCAGGCTGCTCTCGGCTTCGCCATCGCCGGACCAGCGCACCGCATCAGGAGCCGCGGCCGAAGAGAAATATTCCGCCACGACCATCTTGATATAGCAAAGATCGATTTGGTCCTTTGCGGCCACGGCAATCGAGATTGCATCGCCTTGCGCTGTGAGATCGGCGCGGCCATAGCGGGAAATGAGTGTTGCTTTTCCGCCCTCAGCCTCGACATTGGCGACATCGCGAAAGCGCTCGGCGAAATCCGTGACAAGTGCCCCTGCCCGGTCGCTCCTGATGATGGTGCTGGCTTGCAATTCGTTCTCCGGTTCTGTTCCTAAAGGCCATCCGCAGGTCGCACTATCGCAACCGCGTTGCCGTTGGCGCCTCGCATCAGCAGGCCAATGGCCGGCACGGCGAGGACCGCGATGACCGCAGCTGTGGTGAAGAAGACGGCGTAGCCGAGATGTTCGGCAATCCAGCCAGCGCCAAGACCGCCGGCCATGCTGATCAAGCCGTCTGCGCACTGGAAAAGCGTAAAATCGACCCCGGCCTGCTTCGGATCCGACCAGCCCATGAACTGGGAATAGAGCGCAACGAAGCCGACGGACATCACTCCCGACGAGCTGGCAATGGCTATCGGCATGATGAAGACCCCCGGCAAACTGTCGTCGAGACTGAAGAGTGCCAGGCCCGCGAGGAGTGCTGCCTGCAACAGGATGGCAAGGATCAGCACCGTGATAGCGCCCCAGAGCCGCACCAGCAGGCCGCCCAAGAGCGCGCCGCTAAAGCCGACAACCATACTGCCGATGCCGTTCAAGGCGCCGATGGTGGACAGATCGAAACCGCGATCGATCAGGAAAGGGCCGAGCATAGAGAGCCCCCATTTCTGGCCCGCCACGTAGATCGCAGCGATCATCAGGCCTTTCTGTACTTGCGGACGCTTGAGAGCCAGAAATAGCGAGGGCGCATGCGGCCGTGTCTCGATTGTGCTGCGGGTTGCTGGCCCGAACACGAACGGCAGTCCCAGGATGATGACGAGGAATGCCATGGCAAAGGCCGCGTAGCTCCAGCCTATGCTATCCACCAGCACGAGAAACAGGCCAGCACCGATTGCCGAGCCGAGATAGGAGCCGCCGACCTGCGCGGTGTTTCCCCAACCGTGATGCTCCTTGGCAAGCGTCTCGACCGCATAACCATCGCAGGCGATATCCACCGTCGACGTCACCAGCGCGACCAGCAAGAGCACGCACAGCACCGGCGCCAGCGGATAAGGACCAGTGAGGCCGATGGCGGCGAGACCGGCGGCACACAGCAATCCGCCGGCAAATACGATCAACCGGGACCGGTTGTGCCCCTGCGCCGGCAGGCGGAAGCGCTCGACATAGGGCGACCAGAGAAATTTCAGCGTCCATGGAATGACGGTGAGATAGAGCAGGCCGATCTGGTCCAGGGGCAGTCCTTGCGCGCGCAAGACCGCCGGCAGGCCGAGCATGGTCACGCCGCCGATGACACTTTGGGCGATATAGAGGCCCCCGACCGCGATGAAGACCGCGGCCGGAGACGGAGAGCTTGCAACGGACGGAACCGTCGTCATCAGAAGCGATACCGCACGCTGGCGACAACCTTGCGGCCTTCATCCCAGTAGCAAAAGCCCGTGGTGCAAACCTGCTTGACTTCGTTCAGCAGGTTCGTCGCATTGACCTGCAGCCGCACGCCCTCGAACGAAGGATTGATCTTGCCGAGATCATAGCGAAGCGAGGCATCGACGAAGGTGCGCGCCTTGTTGTCGAGGACCGGCGTGTGAACGTTGTCGCCGAAGCTCGAACCGACATAGCGAAGCCCGGCGCCGATACCCAATCCCTCCAGCGCACCGCTCTGCACCTCGTAATCGGCCCACAGCGAGAACATGTGGTAGGGCGAGGAATTGAGCGTATTGCCCTTGGTTTCCGAGGTAAGCTTGGTGATTTCGACGTCGTTATAGGAATAGGCGGCAATCAGGTTCAGGCCGTTATCCAGCGATGTCGTTGCCTCAAGTTCGAAGCCGCGGGATTTCAGATCGAGCTGCCGCAGCAGGTTAAGGCCGGAAGAGGTCTCGTAAACGGTGGCGTTCTCCTGATCGATATTGAACAATGCCGCGGTGATGGAGACGTTCCGGTCGGGGATCTGGTATTTGACGCCGACTTCGATCTGCTTGCCGAGCGTGGGATCTGCCTGCTGCGCAACGCTGTTGAAGGTCTGGATCACGCCAGGATTGGCAACGTAGGACGTGCCATAGCTGACATAGGGCATGACGTTCCATGGCGTGACGTAGCCGAGGCCGACACGGAACGTCGTTTCGCTATCGTCGCGGGAATAACTCGTGCCGCCGGGCGTGTAATCGCTCTTGTGCCAGTCGTGACGAAGGCCGGCGGTAAAGCGCCAGGCATCATATTCGATCTGATCCTGCACATAGATGCCGAGCGAATTCTGCTTCTGGGTTTCGCTGTAGTTGATATTCGGCATGTAGGAGTAGCTGTCGGTAAACAGGTCCGGACCGCTGCCCTGGCGCGAGGTGTATTTCATGTAGCTGTAATCGATGCCGGTGATCAGCTGATGCTGAAGCGGCCCGGTGTCGAAATCGGTCTTCAGGTAGGTGTCGGTCGCAAGCCCGCTATTGTCCTCGCGGACGATGCCGGGGTAATCAGCGAAGACCCACTCCTGCCTGGCGGAAATGTCGGAATAGCGCAGCTTGTGATAGAGCGTGACGGAATCACTCAGCGCCTGCTCCAGCTCGTAGCCGATCCGCCATTGCTTCTGCTTGAAATCGTTAAAGCGGGCATCGCCGCCATATTCAGACGTCGCACCGATCGAGGTGCCGGCAAGCCCGTATTTGTTGATGTAACCCCAGGTCCCGCCAGTCGTGGAGTTCATGTATTCGCCGAGCAGCGTCAGCTTGGTGTCTTCGTCAGGCTGCCATGTAAGAGCCGGCGCGATGTACTGCCGATCGTCCTTGATCGCCGCGATCTGGTTGCGCCCGTCGCGCACCAGGCCCGTCACGCGATAGAGCAGCGTATTGTCGTCCGTGACCGGACCGGAGAAATCGAAGGCAGATTGAAGCCGGCCATAGGAGCCGTACTGGACCTCGATTTCGCGCAGCTTTTCTTCCGTCGGCCGCTTGGAAATGATGTCGACGATGCCGCCGGAGCTGCTGGCGCCGTAGACGGACGCCGAAGGACCGCGCAGCGTGGCAATCGCTTCGACACCGTAAGGCTCCAATCGGAACAGGCCGTTGGGGCTGGCGATCTGACGCAGCCCATCGCGGAAGATACCGGTATAGGTGAGGTCGATGCCGCGGACCTTGAACGCGTCATATCGCGGCTCGGCGCCATACTGGCCCAGGCGCGCGCCGGGCGTATAGTTCAGCGCCTCGGAGAGGTTTTGCGGCCGCAGATCCTGCAGCTGCTTCTGCGAGACCGTGGAGATGGACTGGGGCGTCTCGGCGATCGGCGTCTCGGTCTTCGTCGCCGATCGGCCGGATTTTCCGACGTAGCCGTCCGTCTCGAGAACACCTTTAATGCCCTGATCCTGGCCCTGGATGACCAGCGGCTCAAGCACGGTCGATCCATCCGCCGCAACACCACCGGCCCGAGCCGATTGATCGGCACGGTCATAGATGCGGACGGTATTCGGGCCGGTGAAGCTGTAGACAAGTCCCGAACCGGCAAGCAATTGCGCGACTGCAGCCTTGGCAGGGAGATTTCCGCTCACCCCGCGCGTGGTCTTTCCAGCGGTGATCGCCGTCGGATAGAGCAGCCGGATATTCGCCTGGCGTCCAAAGGCCAGAATGGCACTTTCCAGCGATCCTGCCGGTATGGAGACGTTGACAGTCGTCTGTCCGGCATCCGCCTCAGGTTTATTGGCTGTCTGCGCCAGGCCGGCGCCCGCAAATGCCGAAATGCCCACAAAAACCGTCGCCGCGAACGCGCCGCGTCTCACTTTCCAATTCATCGATGCCACACGGGCCCCCTTGATCATCCCTACGCTTAAACAACGCCGCGCCGCCCGGACGCGCCATTCCTTTACAAAGAGTGAAAACGGCCGGGACCTCCTGACGTCGCGTTTGAAAAAATCTCGATTATTTCGAACGAATGAACACCAGCACGTCCGTGACCCGGGTCACGGATACCGGCAGATTGCTTTCTATGATGGCAAGGGCCTCATCGGTATTGGACAGGTCAAAGACCCCGGAGACCTTTCGGTCCGCCGCCTGTGCGTCGACGACGAGGACGCGTCCGCGACGATATCGGGCGAGCGTTTCCGCCACCTTGCTCAGCGGCGTCGCTGAAAACACCAGCTTGCCCTGTCGCCAGGCCGTTTCATTCGCCACATCCGCCTTTGCGAGCGTCGCCTTGCCGGAAGCATCGACCGTCATGGCATCGCCAGCCCTGAGGACCGTATCGTTACCGCCTGTCTTGACCTCGACGATGCCCTCCTCGACCTGGACCATTTGAGGCAGCGAACCGGTCGGGGCCTGGACGGAATAATGCGTGCCGAGTGCGGTCGCGCTCAGCTGGCCTTCGTCGACGACGAACGGTCGCGCCGGATTCTTGGTGACGTCAAAGAAAGCCTGACCGCGCAACAGTTCGACACGCCGTTCCCCCGCCGTATAGCGAACGGCAATCGCCGTGTCGGTATCGAGGTCCACCTGCGTGCCATCCTCCAGCACGACTGATCGCACCTCTCCGACATCGGTATAATAATCGGCGTGCCAGCGATCGATCAGGCCCAGCTGTTGGATCGTATAGGACGAAGCCGCGATCACGCCCAGCATCACTGCCAACCCGACCGCCCTCGCCCCGGACGAGCGCGGCGCCTTCAAGCTGTCGAGAGAGACCGGCGCATCCCTGAGGCTGCCCCACAGCGCGTTCATTTCATCATAGGCAGCCGCATGGGAGGGATCGGCATGCAGCCAACACTGGAAATCGGCCCTGTCCCGATCCGTCGCGTCGGCGGATTGCAGCCGCGCGACCCAGCCGGCTGCGGCTTCCGCCAACCGGTCGTCGATTTCTTCGTCGCAACTGCGGCTCATGGTTCCATCGGCCTGTCTTCGGCTCAACAAAAGCGTGCATCAGTTCGGGCTCTCTTCCTAAGAGCCAAAACGATGCCCGTCTCCTGACGTCTGTTCAGAAAAATATTGCGGCGCGGACCTTCCTGCAATGCAGCAGCGCCTTGATGATATGCTTCTCGACCATGTTGCGGGATATGCCGAGCTCGGCGGCGATTTCGCCATTGGAAAGTCCGCGCAGACGGCTGAGAATGAAGACCTGCTGGCAGCGCGTCGGCAGCGCCTCGATTGCTTTTGCCATGATCAGCAGGCATTGCCGGGCATTGACGATCCGGTCCTGCAGGGGGAAATCGTCGGGTTCTTCCATGCCCGCATCGTCGGGGGCAAACATCGCCTGCTCCCTAGTCTGCCGGGTCAGGATGACGCGCGCCACCGACCGTGCCACCTGGAAAAGATAGGCCTGCGGATTCTCGATGAGCGTCGCATGCGAGGCTTCCAGCATCCGCAGGAATGTCTCCTGCGTCGCATCCGCAACATCATCTCTGTTCTTCAGCCGTCGATGGAAAAAGCGATGAAGCCGTTTCTCCTCGCCCGCGTGAAGGGAATGCAACATATCGGTCATCACATGTCCAAGTCCTGATCCTGGCGATCCAACAGCTCATATCGGGTCCTGCATCCGCCGCATCCGCCTGAAGCTTGCGGCACGCGCGCTGCACCCCTCAAATTTCTTGAGTTTAATTATCATGTTTTGACTACCCCATGTCGAGCCGGCTTGCAACGTCTTCAATCGGGGAAAGGAGCAGAACAAATGCGCGGGCATCGCGAGCGGCACGAGACGATGCATGCGCTCATCAGGCGTTTTCCGAATAGACCGCCAGATGCTTCATGAGAATACCGACCAGGCTATCGCGCAGGGGATCACGCACCCCCTTCAGCCAGGCCGCATAGAGGGGAAGCTGCCCCGTCGTCCGTTCCCGACCGGGGCGAAGCGGAATGTAGCGGACACCGGAGACCGCAAGCCGCGATGTCCATTGGGGGACGATCGCCAGGCCGATCTCGGCCGCCACCAGATTGACGATCGTCTGCTTCTCGTCGGCCATCTGCGCAATCCTGACCGTCAATCCAGCCTCGGTGAAGAGCTTGATCGTCATGTCATGGCTATGTGGCCTCGAGCGGCGATCGGGGACGATGAGCGGTTCATCCTCCAGTTCCTCGACAGCAATGTTCTTGCGATCGGCAAGCCGATGACGGTCGGAGATCGCGACAACGGCCGTTTCGTTGAAAAGCCGCAGCAGCTTTATCTTCCGGTCCACGATTTCGGGAGGCCTGATGAATACGAGGTCGAGCCGGCCAGATATCAATTTCGGGAGCAGGCGAACGGTCTTTTCCTCCGAAATCTGCACGGAGATTTCGGGATGTTCCAGCTTCAGATCATGAAGGAGCTGTGGGATGAGCCCAGCCGCCGCACTGTCGATCGCGCCGATCCTGATCCCCGTGCGCGGAAGATGCCGGCGATGACGAAAACGCTCGGTCATCGCATCGGCCTGCGCAAGAACCTGCTTCGCCTCCTTCAAAAGCTCCGTTCCGTCCCGCGTGAGCATGACGTTGCGGGTCGTCCGCTCCATGAGGCGCGTGCCAAGAAAATCCTCGAGCAGCCGGATCTGCCGCCCGAGCGAGGCCGGCAGGATGCCCAGCATGCGCGCTGCCCGACCGAAATGCAGTTCCTGCGCTACCGCAACGAAACAGCGTAACTGCTGCAATTCCAAAGATTTACCCTCTTATTATATTGATAATTTATATAATTTTGGTTTCATTGTCCACGAGCGGTTTCTCTCCCATCGTTGGGTGACGGCGCAGGAGGTGCGCCAATGTCATCATTCTGGGAGGAAATGGCCGTGGCCAATGAGCTGGAAACGCGCGTTCTGCGCAAGATAACAATTCGCATCGTTCCCTTCATCATGCTGCTCTATCTCATCGCGTTCCTCGACCGCGTGAACATCGGCTTTGCGGCGCTGGAGATGAACAAGGATCTCGGCTTCTCGTCGACCGTCTTCGGCTTCGGCGCCGGCATCTTCTTTCTAGGCTATTTCCTGTTCGAAGTACCCTCCAATCTCATCCTCAACAAGGTCGGCGCCCGCATCTGGATCGCCCGGGTGATGATCACCTGGGGCATCGTTTCGGGCCTGATGGCCTTCGTCCAGGGAGCAACCAGCTTCTATGTCCTGCGTTTTCTGCTCGGCGTTGCCGAAGCCGGTTTCTTTCCGGGCATCATCCTCTATCTGAGCTTCTGGTTCCCGGCGCGCCGCCGCGCTGCGGTCACCGCGCTATTCATGGCCGCGGCGCCGCTTTCGACGGTGCTGGGCTCGCCGATCTCCGGCGCGCTGATGCAGATGCACGGGTTGATGGGTCTGGCCGGCTGGCAGTGGATGTTCCTGATCGAGGCGGCTCCGGCCCTCATCTTCGGCGTCGTCGTACTGTTCTACCTGACCGACCGCCCGGCCAAGGCAAAATGGCTGTCCGACGAAGACCGCAACTGGCTGGTAAAGACCATGGAAGACGAGCAGAAGAGCAGAGGCGTCAAGGCAAGCCACAGCATTTGGGCGGGCCTCGTCGACATACGCGTCCTTGCGCTCGCCCTGGTCTATTTCGGCACGTCGGCGGGTCTCTATACGCTCGGCATCTGGGCGCCGCAGATCATCAAGGAATTCGGCCTTTCCTCGCTCGAGGTTGGTTTCCTGAACGCCATCCCCGCGACCTTTGCGGTCGTCGCCATGGTCCTCTGGGCGCGGCATTCCGACAGGACCGGCGAGCGCACATGGCATGTGGTGCTCGCCTGCCTGCTGGCGGCAGCAGGGCTTGCCTTTGCCGCCGGGGCAACCGGCGTGCTTGCGGTCCTCGTCGCGCTTACCCTCGTCAATATCGGCATCAGCTGCTCGAAGCCGCCGCTGTGGAGCATGCCGACCCTGTTCCTGTCCGGGCCGGCTGCGGCGGCGGGCATCGCCACCATCAACTCCATCGGCAATCTCGGCGGCTTCGTCGGCCCCTCGATGATCGGCTGGATCAAGGATCTGACGGGCGGCTTTGCCGGCGGGCTCTGCTTCGTCGCAGGTCTCCTGGTTCTCTCGGCGGCACTCACACTCATCCTGTCTCGCGCCGCGGCCAAAGCATCAGCAATCCAGGCTGCGGGCCAGCAGTCCTAAACTTCATATCTCACGGAGAGAAAAATGCGCGAATATGCAATTGCAACCATCCCCGCCGACGGTATCGGCCCGGAAGTCATCGCCGCCGGCACCACCGTTCTTGCCGCGCTCGAAAAGCGTGACGGTGGCATCAGGTTCAACGTCGAAAACTTCGACTGGGGCTCCGACTACTACAAGAAGCATGGCGTGATGATGCCCGCGGACGGTCTTTCCCAGCTGAAGAAGTTCGACGCCATCTATTTCGGTGCGGTCGGGGCGCCCGATGTCCCCGATCACATCACCCTCTGGGGGCTGCGCCTGCCGATCTGCCAGGGCTTCGATCAGTATGCCAATGTCCGTCCGACGAAGATCCTGCCCGGCATCACGCCGCCGCTGCGCAATTGCGGCCCCGGCGATCTCGATTGGGTCATCGTGCGCGAAAATTCGGAAGGCGAATATTCCGGCCATGGCGGCCGCGCGCATCGCGGCCTGCCCGAAGAGGTCGGCACCGAGGTCGCCATCTTCACCCGCGTCGGCGTCACGCGCATCATGCGCTATGCCTTCAAGCTCGCCCAATCGCGCCCGCGCAAGTTCCTGACGGTCGTGACCAAATCCAATGCGCAACGACACGGCATGGTCATGTGGGACGAGATCGCCGCCGAGGTGGCCGAGGAATTCCCCGATGTTACCTGGGACAAGATGCTGGTCGACGCCATGACCGTTCGCATGACGCTGAAGCCGCAGAGCCTCGACACCATCGTCGCCACCAACCTGCATGCCGACATCCTGTCGGATCTCGCCGGCGCGCTGGCCGGATCGCTCGGCGTAGCGCCGACGGCCAATATCGATCCGGAGCGCCGCTTTCCCTCCATGTTCGAACCGATCCACGGCTCTGCCTTCGACATCACCGGCAAGGGCATTGCCAATCCGGTCGCAACCTTCTGGACCGCAGCGCAGATGCTCGATCATCTCGGCGAACAGGACGCTTCCGCCCGCCTGATGCGCGCTGTCGAGCGTGTCACGGGCGCGGGCATCCTGACCCCGGATGTCGGCGGAACCGCGACCACCAAGGACGTCACCGACGCGGTGGTGGACGCAATCTACTCCTCGAACGTCTAGCGGGCAGGAACATGCGCTGGACAGATGCAGAGAGCCGCGCGGTCCTGCGCCGCCTCTTCGATGCCGCCGTGGCAAGTGCCGATCCCGCCGCCGCGGTGCTGCGGCACCTGCCGGAGAAGCCCAGGGGGCGCTGCGTGGTGCTGGGAGCGGGAAAAGCGTCGGCCGCCATGGCGGCGGCACTTGATGCGGCATGGCCTGAGGTCGATGTCTCGGGCGTCGTCGTCACCCGTTACGGCCATGCCGTTCCGGCCGGACGCATCCGCATCCTGGAAGCATCACATCCGGTGCCGGACACGATGAGCGAGACGGCCGCCCGCGACATTCTCGCGGCGGTCAAAGGCCTGACGCCGGATGACCTCGTGGTCGCGCTCATCTCCGGCGGTGGCTCGGCGCTCATGGTCGCGCCGGCCGGCAACATGACGCTTGTCGACAAGCAGACCGTCAATCGCGCCCTGCTGGCGAGTGGGGCGACCATCGGCGAAATGAACGCCGTGCGAAAGCATCTATCCGCCATCAAGGGCGGACGATTGGCGCAAGCCGCGCAGCCTGCCCGCGTCGTGACGCTGGT
This sequence comes from Rhizobium sp. AP16, assembly GCF_000281735.1. Classification (NCBI taxonomy): domain Bacteria; kingdom Pseudomonadati; phylum Pseudomonadota; class Alphaproteobacteria; order Hyphomicrobiales; family Rhizobiaceae; genus Rhizobium; species Rhizobium sp. AP16. Next base: position 93,435 of record NZ_AJVM01000006.1, read on the forward strand.
GATCTCCGATGTACCGGGCGACGATCCCGCCGCCATCGCCTCAGGCCCGACGGTCAGCGATGCCAGCACCATGGCCGATGTGCGCGATATCATCCGCCGCTACGGTCTCGATCTACCCCCGGCGGCGCGCGCGGTGATCGAGGCCGGCGATGAAGCGCCGAAACGCGAGGCCCTGCCAAACGAGATCACGATCATTGCAGCCCCTTCCCTCGCTCTTACTGCCGCCGCTGAAGAGGCCAGGCGAAACGGCCTTGCGCCGCTCATCCTTGGCGATGCCATAGAAGGCGAAGCAAGGGAGGCCGGCATTGTCATGGCCGGCATCGCTCGCTCAGCGAAAACAAAGGGACTCCCGATCCGCACTCCGGCGGTGCTGCTTTCGGGCGGAGAGACTACAGTATCGATCGGCAAGGGGCCGGCCGGCGCCGGTGGGCGCAATACGGAATTCCTGCTTGGTCTTGTGGTCGGGCTTGCCGGCATGGAGGGCATCTACGCAATCGCCGGCGACAGCGATGGCATCGACGGCACCGAGGATGCCGCCGGCGCGATCGTCACGCCCGATACGCTCGCCCGCGCCCGACTGCTTGGTCTGGATGCGCGCGCTTACCTTGCCGCTCATGACAGCTACCGCTATTTCGCGGAACTCGGCGATCTCGTCAAAACCGGCCCGACGCTCACCAATGTCAACGATGTCAGGGCGATCATGATCGTCTAAAGGTGCCAGATGGCAGCCTGCCCGATCTCGTCGGCGGACGCGAATCGAGTTATCCGGCGTCCACCATTGGCGCGATGCGCTCAAGATATGATATCTGCGACCATCCCCATGTGGAGATGATCTCGATGACAGACGTTACTTTTCGCCCTGCGCAAGCTGCCGATCTTCCGGCGATCATTGCTCTCCTTTCCGATGACGTCCTGGGGCAGCAACGGGAGGATCCCAACTCACCGCCGAACCCGCGCTATGTCGACGCCTTCCAGGCCATCCTTGCCGACCCCAACCAGCTTCAGGCGGTTGCAACCTTACATAAGGAAGTGGTCGGCACTCTCCAGCTCACCTTCATCCCCGGATTGGCGCGCAAAGGCGCCTGGCGCGGACAGATCGAGGGAGTAAGGGTCTCGGTCGCGCACCGGGGATCCGGCGTGGGGCAGCAGATGTTCGAATGGGCCATCGGTCAATGCAGAGCCAGAGGCTGCACTCTTGTCCAGTTGACGTCGGACAGGGAACGGCCGGATGCCCATCGCTTTTATGAGAAATTAGGATTTGTCGGCAGCCATGTCGGCTACAAGCTTGCGCTGTAGTTCATTTAACTCGCCATGGCTTCACGGCGATCGGCACCGACAGTCTCACTCCGATCATGCAATGAGGCAGCAGAATCTGCACCACGGCCATATTGGCGTGGCGAACAGCCCATCATCCGCTTGAAAGCGGTGCTGAAAGCGCTCTCGGATTCATAGCCGAGCGAGAGCGCGATTACGGAAATGGAATCGCTGGAATGCGTCAGCCTTTCGCCGGCCACCATCATGCGCCAGCGCGTCAGATAGTCCATCGGCGACGTCCCGACCGTCTCCTTGAATTTCAGGGTGAAAGTCGTTCGTGACATGCCGGCGCGCTCGGCCAGGGACGCCAGTGTCCAGCGATGCGCCGGATCTTCGTGCATCGCGGTGATCGCCACCGCCATCTGCCGGTCCGCCAGCGCGAAGAGCCAACCGACGCCACCCGTCACTCCCTCCGCCAGGTGCAGCCGCAGCGCCTGCACCAGCATCGTGTAGGCAAGCTGTTGTGCGATCAGGAATCCGCCCGGCTGTGGTTCACGCAATTCCTGCCGCATGCGCTCCATGCACCAGCGCAAAGACTCTCTGTCCGCCTCCGTCCGGATATGGACGATCGGCGGCAGCATCGCCAGGAGGACACCAACATGCCCGCCGGTCAGCGTAAAGTGCCCGCCAACGATCGAGAAATCGCCGCCATTGTTGAGGACGCGCATGCTGCCGTTCGGTCGCGTCGGAAAGAGTTGGCGATAGTCGATAGGCGACAAAGACGGATTGCTTGTCAGAACGAAGGGCCATCCGCGCGGCAGAACAAAACAGTCTCCCGTTGTCAGCCGCACCGGGTCGGAAACGCCTTCGACCACGAGCCAGCCCTGACCGGAAACAACAGCATAACATTTGATGCCTTCATGCTGGCCGAACCGGATAGACCAGCCGCCACCCGCATCGAAGCCACCGAACATATAGCTGCGCGGTTTCAGGAGCGACAGAACATCTGAAAGCGGATCCATGGTTTTTCCGAACGATTGCGAAGATAATACGGACTTTATAGCATAGATCGTTCTTCTTCAATCTCCTAGCTTGGCTCGTGCTGGCTGCGAACGCGGTCATCGACCAAAATCAGGAGAAATCATCATGCGTGTCTTTGTCACCGGCGCCACCGGATGGGTCGGCTTTGCTGTCGTCAAGGAGCTGCTTGCCGCCGGGCATGAGGTGCTCGGTCTTACCCGCTCGGATGCGGGAGCTACAGCCCTCGCCACGGCAGGCGCCGAGGTCCATCATGGTTCGCTCGAGGATCTGGAGAGCCTGCGCAGTGGCGCCACCGCCGCCGACAGCGTCATCCATACCGCCTTCAATCACGACTTTTCAAAATTCGCGGCAAATTGCGAGCTGGATCGCCGCGCCATCGAAACGCTTGGCGCCGCGCTGGAGGGAACGGACCGTCCATTGATCGTCACCTCGGGAACGGCATTGGTGGCGCCGGGCCGCACCTCGGTCGAGAGCGATCCGGCTGTTCAGCCATCCGACAATTTCCCCCGCGCTTCCGAAGCGACCGCTATCGCTCTGGCGCTGCGCGGAATTCGCACCGCAGTCGTGCGTCTTCCGCCATCGGTTCATGGTCACGGCGATCATGGTTTTGTGCCGATCCTGATCCGTGCGGCCAGGGAGAAAGGCGTTTCGGCCTATATTGGCGAAGGGCTGAACCGTTGGCCGGGCGTACACCGGCTGGATGCCGCCCGTATCTATCGGCTTGCGCTTGAACGCGGCGCGGCAGACGGCCCCTATCACGCAACCGCCGAAGAAGACGTGCCGTTCAAGGACATCGCCGAGGTGATCGGCCGGCGCCTGAACGTACCCGTTGTCAGCAAGACCGCCGAGGAAGCGCTAGATCATTTCGGCTGGATCGGGCATTTTGTGGGGAGGGACGCTCCGGCGTCGAGCGCGCGAACACGCCAACTGCTTGGCTGGGAGCCGACACAGCCTGGACTTATCGCCGATATCGATCATCCGGCCTATTTCGAAGCCTGAACGGCCAAGCGCGGCAACTAAAGGCACAACAGCTCCCGGCAGGTTACAAGCTACCGGGAGGCAAGTCGATCAGATCGGTCAGGCCTTTAGCCGGCTGTGATCCGGCGACGGAAATGCTCTGTGCCCTCGACGATCTTGTCCATCAGCGCGTCGAGCGCCCAGAACCGCTCCCGGATATCGAAGTTGATCACGCGGCTATCGGCGCAAGAGAATGTGCCGAGACGCTGATGATAGAGCTTCGCGAGCTTCGGATATCCCATCGGCTCGGCCATGGCGGAGAGAGCGAGATAGACAGAGAGCTCGTCCGCCAGCGCCGGATTGGAGGCGCTTTTCGTCAGCATCCACTTGTAGAGATCCGGGTGGAAATTGGTGAACACACCGGTGAAGCCGCGCGATCCCGCCTTCATGGCGTCATAGGCGATTGCCGCATTGGCGTTGACGATGGCAAGCGGCGTATCCTTGGTCAGCGCCACGCGGCGCTTAACCGTTTCGAGATCGCAGGACACGTCCTTCAGGATGGCAAACCGGCCGCTGCGGGCGCAGAACAACAGCTCATCGTCCGTCAACAGGCGACGATAGGGCGCCGGGCACTCGTAAAGGCCGAGCGTCAAATCCTTCGGCAGGCGCTCGAGGAGCCAATTGAGATCGTCGATGAATTTCGTGCCGCCCTCCTTCTTGGCATCAAGACGGTTGGTGACGAGCACCATGCCGTCTACGCCGGTGGCGGCGATCGCGCTCAGCTCGGCAAGCTGGTCTTCCAGGCTCTCGCTGACATGGCCGGAGGCGATGACCGGCACACGGCCGGCCGCCGCCGTCTTGACGAAAGCGGCAAGCTCGACGCGCTCTTCGAGGCTGAGAAACTGCATCTCGCTGGACTGGCAGACGGCAAAGAGCGCATCGGAGCCGTTGGCGATGTACCATTCCACCAGCCGTGCAACACCGGGATAATCGATCTTGCCGCTCTCGGTGAACGGCGTGATCATGACGGGAACGATACCTTCGATCTTCTTGAGCATAGTGTCAGCCTGCCAGTACTTGCGGATTAACGACATAGGGGACGATCGCCTGCGGGCGGCCGCCGAGATATTCGAGGATATTGCTGACGCAGCGCTCCGTGACAAGACGTTCGGCCATGCGATCCATGCCGGAAACATGCGGAGAGAGCAGTACGTTGTCGAAACTCCGCAGCCTGGATGCTTCCGGCAGCGGCTCGATTTCGAAGACGTCGAGACCAACGCCGCCGATGCGGCCGGCATCGAGGGCCGCAACCAGGGCGGTTTCGTCGATCAATGGCCCGCGTGACGTATTGACGAGGATCGCGGTCGGCTTGATCAAGGCCAGGCGCTCCGCATTGACGAGATGGCGCGTTTCGGGCGTCGAGGGCGCATGAACCGAAATCAGGTCGGCTCTCGAGAAAACCTCATTCAGTTCGGCGCGCTGAGCACCCAGAGTCGAAAGCTGCTCGTCGGAGGCGAAGGGATCGTAGACGAGAACCGTCATGCCGCCCGCGACGCAACGGCGCGCCATGGCACCACCGATGCGGCCGAGACCGACGATGCCCGCCGTGCGGCCCCAGAGACCCGGGTGGAAGCCGTCGAAGAACCATTTGCCGCTCTTGACCATCGCGTCGCGCGGACCGATGCGGCAGGCGAGCGCCAGCGCCAGCGCATAAGCATATTCGGCGACGCTCTCATGATTGGCGCCGAAGGCCATCGCCACGGGAATGCCAGCCTTGGTGGCGGCGGCGACGTCGACCTTGTCATAGCCGACACCCCAGCGAGCGACGATCTTCAGATCCGGCGCGGTTTCCAGCACCCGCGCCGTGTAGGGTTCGCCGCCGGCGATAGTGGCGACGACGCCGTCCTTCAGCTTTTCGATCAGTTCGGCTTCGCTCGGCAAGCGGAAGGTCTCGTTGACCTCGACGCTGTAGCCGGCGGCAATCAGCGGCTCGAACAACGCATCGCCGTTCTTGAACTGCTCGGTGTTGACCAGGATCTTTCGTGCTTTTGTCATGTCGTATCTTACCGATATCAGAGGGATGCCGCCGGATCAGGTCCGGACGGCGGTGGTTGAAACCGTATTTTCCAATTGTTTTCCCCCGACCTTGGTGATGAAGAGGACGAGGATGAAGGCAAGGAATGCCGCCAGAGCGATGGCGTATATCCCATACTGTTCGAAGCCGGACCAACTGACGGCCATGGCCCGGACGTTGGGAGCGACGAAACCACCGAGAGCGCCAAGCGAGTTGATCACCGCAAAGCCGCCGGCCGCCGCCGCGCCGCCGAGATATTGCGTCGGGAAGGTCCAGAAGATCGGCTGCGCCGTCATGATGCCCATGGTGACAAAGCACAGGGCAACAATCGCCAGCGCCGGGCTTGCGTGAGCCGAGGCGATGAGGCCGAGGCCGATGGCGGCCAGCGAAAACAGGAAGCATATGTGGCGGCGACCAGTGCGGACGGCCCAGTCCGGATAGAAGAAGCCTGCGATCAGCGCGCAGATCCACGGAATGGCGGAGACGAAGCCGACGAGCAGGCCGACCTTGACGCCAAGCAAGGCTGCGACCTGCGTCGGCAGGTAGAAGGCCACGCCCAGACCGGTGATCTGGATAAGGAAATAGATCGCGGCAAAATAGAAGAGCCTCGGATTGCGGATCGCCTTGCCGAACTTCACTTCGCCTGTTCGCGCCTTCTCGGCCTGTTCGGCGGCAAGCGTCGCGGCCAGCGCCTGCCGCTCGTCCGCCGGCATCCACTTGGCTTCCTGCGGGTTGTCGCTCAGATAGAAATAAGCCCAGATTCCGACCAGAACGGTAATGCCGCCTTCAATCAGGAACATCAATTGCCAACCGTGCAGGCCGAACAATCCATCGAGATCGAGAAACATTCCGGAGATCGGGCCGCCGAAGATCAACGCCAATGGCGAGCCGAAGTAGAAGATCGCCAGGATCTTGCCGCGCGCCTCGCGCGGGAACCACAGCGTCAGATACATGATCGCACCGGGGAAAAGGCCGGCTTCCGCAGCGCCGAGCACCACCCGGATCAGCGAGAAGGTCGTGTCGTCATACGCAAACATCATCAAGGCGGAGATCAGGCCCCAGGTGACCATGATGCGGGCCAGCCATTTGCGGGCGCCGACCCGGTGCAGCATCAGGTTGCTGGGCAGCTCGAACAGGGCATAGGTCAGGAAGAACACGCCGGCGCCGAAGGCAAAAGCGGCTTCCGTCACCCCGGTCGTCGCCTGATAGGACTGCTTGGCGAAACCGATGTTCACGCGGTCGAGATAGGCCAGCATGTACATTAGGATCAGGAACGGCAGGATACGCCATTTTGCGCGCGACACCGCACGGGCGAGGACTGCCGGATCGGTCTTTTGCCCTCGGGTTGGGCCGGTCGTTTTGTCAGTTTTTCTCAATCGATTCTCCATCCCACCGGCCCGGTTCAAGGCCTGCTGTTTTATCGCGGGCTCTTCCACGCCCACAAATGTAAGCGCTTACATGCAGAAAGCATGTTTGCATGTCAAGCATGCGAAATGACTTTTCATCGAGAATTTCCGCAGCCATAAGAGAGATGGCGAAGGGGCACAGATGAACGAACCAATTGAAAGCTCGCAGAAATTGGGTGCGCGCCGCGCGCGCGGCAGCAGCGGCCGTGTGAAGCTTGAGGAAGTGGCCCAAAGGGCGGGCGTTTCGACGGCAACGGTTTCACGCGCCTTCAACGAGCCGGAAAAAGTATCTCAGAGCGTGCGGGAACGCGTGCTGGAGGCTGCCCGGGCACTGAACTGGATCCCGAATGCCGCCGGACGGGCGCTGGCATCCAGCCGGACGCACATCGCCGGCGCCATCATCCCGACCCTGGACAATGAGATTTTCGCCCACCAGATCAGCGGCATGCAGAGCGTTTTCGCCGAACGCGGTTTTACGCTTTTCCTTGGCTGCTCCAACTACGATCCGGACGAGGGACTAAAACAAGTCCAGGCCATGCTTGCGCGCGGCGTCGAGGCGCTGGCAATTGTCGGCGAGAACCATCCCCCTGAATTGTTCGCGGCGCTCCAGCAGCGAAAAGTTCCCTATATCCTGACCTATTCCTACCGACCCTCATCGCCGCATCCATGCATCGGTTTCGACAATGGAGCGGCGTTCCAACAAATTGTCGACCATCTCCTGTCGCTCGGACACCAACGGTTTGCCGGGATATTCCAGCCGGAAACGGAGAACGACCGTGTGAAGGCAAGATTGGACGGCGTGCGCAGCGCGCTTACGGCAGCCGGTGTCACGATGGACGACGATAATCTCATGATCGGACCATCGACGATGGATTTCGGTGCGTCGAGCTTCGCCCGCCTCATGAAGCAATCGGCACGATCGCGACCGACGGCCATCATATGCGGAAACGACAACATCGCGCTTGGCGCGCTGACCGCAGCCGCCGAAATGGGACTGAACGCGCCCACGGATTTCTCGATCACCGGTTTCGACGACCTGACGATCTCGTCACGCCTGTCCCCGCGGCTGACGACGATGAAGGTCGACAATCAGGAGATCGGCATACTCGCAGCCCGCCAATTGCTGGCTGTCATCGACGGAACGAGCGATGCACCACACTCGATCGAGGTGCACCCGCAAATGAAGATCCGAGAGAGTACCGGGCCAGCCTGAACGCACGGCGACGGACGCCATGACCATCACGCTCGGTCGCTTCTGTTCTTCGTGCTCAGTCTTTTCAACTTCTCATTCAGCGTTCTGTGGGGAAGCTGCAGCCGTTCCGCGGCGAGGCTGGTCCTGCCGTCGGCATTCCTCAAAGCCTGTTCGATGAGGTTGAGCTCGAACTGATCGACAAGATCGGCCAGGGAGGAATTCTCAACCGTCAGACCATCCTTCTGATCCGTGTCAGGGCGCCAATCCAGCCCCAGCGCGCGGCGCTCGGCCAGGTGCTTGAGCTCCCGCACATTGCCGGGCCACGCATAGGCAAGAAGGAAGCGCGTCTCCTCATCCGTCAAAGGCAACGCCTTCCGCTCGAGGCGTTCCGCCATAGACAACATGAAGTGCTCAAACAGCAGCAGCGCATCGTGACCGCGATCCCGTAAGGGAGGAATTGCGATATCCGCCGCCGCCAGCCGATAATAGAGATCCTCGCGAAAAAGGCCCCGCGAGGCGAGATCGCGAAGATCCTCCTTGGTCGCGGACAGGATCCGTATGTCGATTGGTATGTCCCGGTTCGAGCCCAGGCGGGTGACCGTGCGCTCCTGGAGGGCGCGCAGGAGTTTCGCCTGTATGGAAAGCGGCATGCTTTCGATCTCATCCAGGAAGATCGTACCGCCTTTCGCGAATTCGAACTTGCCGATGCGGATGCCCGAAGCGCCGGTAAATGCCCCGGTCTCGTGACCAAACAACTCGCTTTCGACAATGTCGAGCGGCAGGGCGGCGCAATTGATCGCGACAAAGGGGCTGGCCTGGCGCGGGCTGCACTCATGCAGCAGCCGGGCCACGACCTCCTTGCCCGAACCGGTTTCTCCCTTGATCAGCACGTCGACGTGATAGGGAGCAAGCTGCTCGATGGTGGATTTCAGGCGGGTGGTCGCCTGATCGGTACCCAGCAATTGTCGATCGAGCCTAGCCTGGGTTGCGTTGTTTTGTTCCAGGGAGACGACGCGCTGGCGCAACCGGGTCTGTTCGAGCGCATTCTGAAGCGTGCCGATCAACTGCTCCGGCACGTAGGGCTTCGTCAGAAAATTGAACGCCCCTGCCTGAATGGCGGCAACCGCCATGGGAACGTCGCCATGACCGCTCAGGATGATCACCGGCAGCTCCGGCCAGGCTTTTCTGATGACGGCAAGCAGTTCAAGGCCGGAGATACCAGGCATTCGCACGTCCGAAATCACAACATCGATCGTATCGGAGCGAAGAACCTTGAGCGCTTCATTGCCGTCAGCGGCCTCTATCACCGAGAGTTCGTTGAGTGACAGCCATTGGGCGAGCGAGCGCCGCAGCGCGGCATCATCCTCGATCAGCAATACGCCCGGCAATGCATCCGTCATGCTACCTCCCCTTCCCGGCGCGATGCGCTCTTGCCGTTCTGCCTGAGGCGCAAGATGAATCTGGCCCCGCCAAGCGGCGACTGATCGAAAGACAATGTGCCGCCGTGATCGCTCGCGATGCGATGGGCCGTCGCCAGGCCAAGACCGAGGCCCTCGCCGGGTAATTTGGTCGTATAGAACGGCTCGAACAATTGCGTACCCGTATCGGCTGCAATCCCTGGACCATTATCGTCGACGGCAATTACGCAGCACGCTCCTTCCGCAGCACCGCTGACATGGATGCAGGGCTCTTTCCGGCCTCTGACAGCATCGATCGCATTGCTGAGCAGGTTGAGGATGACCTGCTCAAGCTGCGCGGCGCTCCCCTGGACCTTGAGCCCGGAGCCGATCTCCTGCGAAACCTCGATGCCGAGATCGGAAAAGCGGAACTTCAGCAGTTTCAAATTTCGCCGTATGATGGCTCCGAGGTCGACATCCGCGAAGTCGTCGTCGCTTCGGCGCGCCAGGCGTTTCAATTGACCGGTAAGATCGGAGATGCGGCCGATGACCTCGTTCATCGTATCGATGTTTTCCCCGATGGGCGCATATTGCCGGCGTTTAAGCAGCAAACGGGTCGAGGCGATGTAGGTCGACAGCGCCGCCAGCGGCTGATTGATTTCATGTGCAAGTCCGGCAAAGGCCTGACCCATCAATGCAAGCTTTTCGGCTTGGGAAAGATTGCTGCGCGTGACGCTCAGCTGCCGCTCGGCCTCTTTGCGCTCAGCAATCTCCAGCTCCAGCCGGTCATGGCTCAGCTTCAATTGCTGGGTGCGCTCGGCAACGCGGTGTTCAAGTTGCTCGAAGGCGCGCCTTGCCGCCTGCCGGCCGCGTCGCCTTTGCACGGCGATGGTAATGCCGGCCAGAACCAGCAGGCCCGCAAGCGCCGTGGCAATGGCGACGATATCCTCCTGGCGCCTGATGTCGGTGAGATCCGCGAAATAGATCAGCGTCCAGCCCTTTTCGCCGAATGGTGCGGTAACCTGCAGGCGCTGTTCCGATGTGTCGTCGTTTTCAACCGTCGCCAGATCGAAACCCGATGATTGCTGAACCCTGATCTTTGGCGTGAGTGCCGCGTCGCCATAGCGGCGTTCCTGCTTTAGCTGCGCCAGGGCCGTGGGCGAAATCGGTGATGTGGCCGTGTATCGCCAATCAGGCTGCGACGACAGGAAGATGATGCCTTCGCTGTCCGCCATGGCAACATGCTCGGATGCATCCCGCCACTGCTTCTCGACGGGCAGGAGATCGATCTTGACGATGGAGACGCCGACGACCTTGTCGTCGACCTTGATCGGGACGGAGAGGAAATAGCCAGGTTGCCCTGTGGTCGTGCCGATAGCGTAGTAACTACCGTTGCCATTGGCCATCGCATCGCGAAAATACGGCCGGTAGCTGTAATCATGGCCAACGAAACTGTCGGGCGTATCATAGTTGCTGGCGGCGATCGTCAATCCCTTCGTATCGGTGACGTAGAGCGCCACTGCGCCGGATGCGTTCGACAGGCGGGCCAGGAAGCGATTGATGTCCGGCCGCTTGGCCTCGGCCATTCCGGCGCGGAACAGATCCTCGATTTCGCTGGAGCGTGCCACGACATCAGGCAGGTAGCGAAACCGCTCAATGCGGGCCGAAAGCGTGGCCGAGATAAGTCTGAGCCGCTCATGCGACTGCGCCGCCGCCTCACGCAGCCCATATTTCCGCGTCGCGTCCTGAACAAGCCCCGGTATGCCGACACCGAGTAGCGCGAACACAAATGCGAGTATCAGGTATTTCCATCGCAATGATGCTCCCCCAAACTGTACCCCGATCTCCTGATCATAGCAGGATCGGCCGCGCGGCAAAGTAGTATCCGTGTACGCCCTTGATCGCGCGACATTTCGATCCGTCAGTCCAGGGTAAGACCCTGGCGCTCGTCCGATGCAAAACGGTCCTGCTCTGCGTGGACTATCTGCGCCAGTTCCCGCTTGATCTCGTTGAATTCGACGGAATTGGTGTCCCTCGGATAGGGCAATTCGATACGGATATCCCTTTTGATCGTGCCCGGCCGATAGGTGAGGATGACGACGCGCGAACCGAGATAGATGGCTTCCTCAATGGAATGTGTGACAAAAACGATGGTCTTGCCGACCGCCTGCCAGATGCGCAGAAGTTCATCCTGCAGCGAGCGCCGTGTCAGCGCATCGAGGGCGCCGAACGGCTCATCCATCAGCATGATCGGCGGATCGAGCGCCAGAACGCGGGCAATCGCCACGCGCTGGCGCATGCCGCCGGAGAGATCCTTGGGGAAGCGCTGGCGGAATTCCTTCAGCCCCAAGAGGTCCAGAAGCTGCGTAACGGTCTCGGCGATCTGTTGCTTCGCCAGCCCGCGTATTTCCAGTCCGAAGGCGATATTGCGCTCGACCGTCATCCAGGGAAACAGCGCATATTCCTGAAACACCATGCCACGATCGGGACCGGGGGCCGTGACGGCTTTGCCGGAGACTTCCAACGTCCCGGCAGTCGGCAGGGAGAAGCCAGCGATGGCGTTGAGCAGGGTGGACTTGCCACAACCGGAAGGGCCGAGAAGGCAGACGAATTCGCCGGCATTGATCTCAAGATCAATGTCCTTCAGCGCGGTGACGGCGGCTGGCTCCTTGCCGAATATCTTGTTCACGCCGCGCGCAAAAATCTGAGGCGCAGAGGCAGCCACTGCCTGCGGAGCAAGGTTTACAGGAATGATCGACATAAAATTCCTCCCATTGCGGACATTGACGGATCAATGCCATCGGGCCGGTCCGCGTCCCATCCATCGGGGCAGGCGGACCGGCAGATTAAAGACTGTCAGGCTCATAGCTCCGGCTAGGACTCGATCCCGCGATGCCAGCGCAACAGGTGGCTGTTCAGCCGGTTGACGCCAATATCGATGGCAAGGCCGAGCAGCCCGATCGCGATCATCCCGGCAATCACCTTGTCCGACCACATATACTCCCGGGCCTCGAGAATCCGGTATCCAAGGCCGCTGTTCACCGCGATCATTTCAGCGACGATGACGACGATGAAGGCCGTGCCGATACCGATCCGCATACCGGTGAGGATATAGGGCGTGGCGGCCGGCAGGATGACGCGCCGGAACAGGGTAAGCCTGTCGGCGCCAAGATTGGTGGCGGCGCGGACATAGATGCTGTCGACGTTGCGAACGCCACTGATCGTGTTGATCAGCACCGGGAAGAAGGCTCCGATGGCAATCAGGAAGATCGCTGGCGGATTGCCGAGACCGAACCAGAGGATCGCCAGCGGAATATAGGCGATCGGCGGGATCGGCCGCAGGAACTGGATGACCGGGTTCAGATATCGCTCGATCGTCTTATCCGTGCCCATCAGCAATCCGAGGGGAAGCGCAAGCCCCGCCCCGACGGCAAAGCCCAGAACGACGCGCTGCAGGCTCGCCAGCAGATCGCCCAGAAGCTCGCTCGACATGATCCAGGCACCGAGGCTGCCGGCCTCCTGGAAGGTTTCCTCGGGCATGAGATAGAGCCACAGCCGCTCCATGATCGCTACAGGAGACGGCAGTATCTCCGGCCTGACCAGGCCGAAGATCGACATCAGTTGCCATATGGTCAGCAAGACGACCGGAACGGCGAGGTTTTGCAACAGCCGCTTGATCATTTCAGGGCGTCCTCCAGAAGGTCCGTCTTCACCCAATCGGTCGCCCTCGGCGGATTGACGAGCTTGCCGACGCCGTACTTCACCATCAGGTCGGTGGTGATCTGGACGTGTTCGGGCGTGATCTCGTAGCTGTAGGGCGAGTTCCCGATGGCGTCCTTGAAGTCCTCAGGCGTGATCTGGCCCTTGAACATGTCGTTGATGACATATTTCTCCGCCAGGTCCGGCTTGTCGATGAAGGTCTTGGTTGCTTCAACAAAGAGCTTCATGGTGCGCTCGGCAACGTCACTCTTCTTGTAGAACTCTTCCGAGAAGACCAGTGAGCGAACGGGCATTCCCATCGGCGTGTCGTAGGGCTTGAGGATCTCGATGCCGAAGGCCTTGTTGATGGCTTGGCTTGCCTGCGGCTCCGACTGGCTCATCGCGTCGATATCACCGGCCATCAGCGCCTGATTGAGGTCGGCATAGGCCATATAGAGGATCTGGACATCCTTGCCGGGCTTTTCCGACCAGGTAAGGCCGACCTTGTCGAGTTCGGCAAGCAGCACCAGTTCCTGGGCGCCGCCGCGGGCAACACCAACCTTCTTGCCCTTGAACTCGGCGATCGAGGTGATCCCGGATTTTGTTCCCGCCACGATGCGCGCACCGCCCTTGGCAAAGCCGGCGACGGCATAGATCGGCACACCCTTGGCGCGGCCGGCAATCGCGGCGTCGACAGCACTTGCGGCAACATCCACCTCACCGGCCACGATGGCGGGCAGGATGTCGATACCCTTGGCGAAGAACCGCTCCTCGATTTCCAGATCGTATTTCGGAGCCAGCTCCTTCATGTAGGAGATCGCGCCGTAATGGGCGAATTTAAGATTGCCGAGCCGCACCTTGTCGGCGGCGATCGCGGATGTTGCTACCATAAGGGCAACGGCGGCCAGCAGCAGCCGGCGCTTCAAATGTCTCATGTTTTCCTCCCAAAAACACCAATCCGACAGTCGGATTAGTAAATTGGGAGCAAGGGGCGTGCCAGTTGTCCCCGCGATGGTTGCACGACAACAAGAAATGGCCTCCTTGCACCTTACATGGATATTAACATCCTGAAATCAGGTTTGTTTTCGCCTTAGACGGGAAGATGGCATCAAATCGATCCGACATTGCCTCTTATCCTGGCGACCGGCGCTTCCGGCAAAAAATTGCCAGCTTCGATCTATGTCGAGCAAGATATTGCTCGCCCAAGGCGAGCATCTCCTTCCGATATTCCATGCGCAATGAGGTCATTTCCAGGCGCCGCATCATGTGAAAATAATTTCTATAAAATTACTAGACAACAGAAAGACTGGTCTTTCTAGTCGGCATCACCGCGGACTAAGCTTCGAGCATGATCGATTGATGAGACAGGCGAGGAAGAAGTATGTCTGCTGAATTCATAAGCGTTACGTTCACCAACCCCTCCACCGAAATAAATCCGCTGCCGCAGCCTGCAATAGATCCGCGCTTTCTGGTGCGATATGCGCGCTCACTTGACGACTACGGCTTCAATTATACCTTGGTCCCTTACGACTCCTCCTCATTCGATCCGTTCACGATCGGCGCGACCATCGCGGCCCATACGAAGAACATCAAGATCATCATCGCGCTGCGCCCGAACACACTCTATCCGACGGTGGCGGCAAAGGCGCTGGCCACGCTCGATCAGCTGAGCGAAGGCCGGGTCGTCGTCCACTTCATCGCCGGCGGCAGCGATGTCGAGCAGGCGCGCGAAGGCGATTTCCTGACCAAGGAGCAGCGCTACGAGCGACTCGAGGAATATATCCGCATCCTCAGGCGCGCCTGGGAATCGCCGGAGCCCTTCGACTTCGACGGGCGCTACTACCAGTTCAAGCAGTTCAGCAACCAGGTCCGCCCGGTAAACGGCAAGATCCCGGTTTCGGTCGGCGGCTCGTCCGATGAAGCCTACCGGATCGGCGGCGCTCTCGCGGACATTTTCGGCCTTTGGGGCGAGCCTCTGGCCGAGACCAAGGAGCAGATCGACCGCATCAACGCCGAGGCCAAGCGCGCAGGGCGCACCGATCGCCCGCGCATCTGGGTGACGTTCCGGCCGATCGTCGCCGAAACCGATGAACTGGCCTGGGCCAAGGCGCATCGCGTGCTGGAATCTCTACAAGAAAACCGCGCCAAGGGTCTCGGCAAGGCCCCGGCATCGGCACCGCCGCCGCAAAATGTCGGCTCGCAGCGCCTGCTCGATATCGCGGCACGCGGCGAGGTACATGACCGGGCGCTCTGGTACCCGACCGTGACGGCAACGAATGCGCGGGGTGCCTCAACGGCGCTCGTGGGATCCCCGCAGACCATCGCCGACTCGATCCTTGACTATATCGACCTTGGCGCCGATCTGATCTCGATCCGCGGCTACGATAACCTCAACGATGCCATCGACTATGGCCGCTATATCCTCCCACTGGTCAGGTCCGGAATAGACGGGCGAGCCGCGCAGCAGCGAAATGTTGCCTGAGGACGGCGACATCAGAGGATTAAGCCTGTCGCCCTGAATGGCGGCAGCTTCGTTCGTCACCACCAGCATCAAGACCAAATTCAACGTGCGGTAAGCAAGCACGCATGAAGCATCGCGCATTTCTTCAATCGGAAAGGGCTCATCAGAGTGTCCCATAGCACGATCGATTTGACGGATCTTACCCGCACCCTGGCCGACGCGGCACCTGCCGCGGACACGACGGGCGCCTTTCCCTGGGTGGGTATCCAGGCAGTGCACAAGAGCGGCCTCCTCGAAAGCACAGTCGGGACGCGCTTCGGGGGCACCGGCGCCTCTCTTGCCGAGACCGGCCGGATTCTCGCAGCACTGGGGCGCGGAGATCCTTCGGTGGCGTTGATCAGCGCGATGACGATCTTCACGCATCTCGGCGAGGCCAGCCGCAACCGATGGCCGGAAGGCCTCTATCGCCGTCTGCTTAATGAGGCGAAGGAGCGCCCGATCCTGCTCAATGCGGCACGTGTGGAGCCCGATCTCGGATCGCCAGCGCGCGGCGGCCTGCCGGATACGCTGGCGCGGCGCACGCCGCATGGCTGGTCCATCACCGGCAAGAAACGCTTCGTCACCGGCGCTCTCGGACTGACGCATTTTCTCGTCTGGGCTCGCACCGACGAGGAGCCGCAGCGCGTGGGCACCTTCGTGGTCCCCTCCGGCTTGCCGGGAATTAACGTCATCGAGAACTGGCGGAGCCTCGGCATGCGCGCCAGCGGTTCGCATGATGTGGAGTTCACCAATGTCGAGATCCCACGCGAGGATGTGCTTGATCTGACGGATATTGCCGCAGGCACGCAGGACAATCGCGCCCATGCCAGCATGACCCTGGCGCTCACCGCCATTTACCTCGGCGCGGCAGAGGCGGCCCAGGAAGCCTTCGTCCGCTTCGCCCATGAGCGCGTGCCGTCCAATCTCGGCTATCCGATTGCCCGCACGGAACGCTTCGTCACGCTTGCCGGAGAGATCGACCTTCTGGTCTCCGGTGCAAGACAGATCATCTTCGACGCCCTGGATTACGGCCTCGACAGCCCGGAAAGGCTGATCCGTGCCCGTCTTCTGGCCGGCCGGCAAATTCGCCAGGCCGTGCAGCTTGCCGTCGGCGCACTCGGCAATCCCGGCCTCAGCGCGGATGTGGGCATTGAGCGACACTTCCGCGATATCCAGTCCGTCCTCGTGCACGCCCCGCAGGAGGATACGGCCATTTCGATCCTCGGACGCGCCGCACTTGAACAAGGCGCAAAGACGCAACGCCCGCCGGAGCTTTCTCCTACGCTTGTCTCCCGATCCATTCTCAAAACCGGCTGAACGACCATAGCATCATGACAACGTCCATATCCGAGCAGATCGTGAATGTTGCCGGGGCCCTCTTCTACAAGGAGGGAATCCGCGCTGTCGGCATCGACAGGATCGTCGAAGAGGCCAGCATCGCCAAGGCGACCCTCTATCGTCACTTTCCCTCCAAGGATCATCTGGTTGCCGCCTATCTGAGCCAGCGCCACGACCGCGTGATGAGCTCGCTCGACGAGGTGACAAGAACAATCGGAGAGCCCAGGGACCAGCTGGCCACCATCTTCGACAGGCTGTTCGAAAAGGCCGACAGCCCGGAATTCCGGGGGTGCGCCTTTGCGCTGGCGGTCGCCGAACACGGCGATTCCGAGCGCGTGGTTTTCGTCGCCCGCGAACACAAGAGCGCCGTGCGCGCGATTTTCAAATCGATCATGCTGCGCGCCGGTGCGATATCGGAACAACCGGCTGCGCATCTTGCGCTTCTTTATGAAGGAGCGCTTGCCACGGTTGCCGTCGATCGCGATCCGAATGCGGTGCTGGTTGCCAGGGATTGCGCGTTGACGGTTTTTGACGGGGCAGTCGTGTCCCGTGGACTTCAAAGCAGGAATGGAAAATGACAAAGACGATCGACTATTTCTTCGGCATCGGGTCCCCCTGGGCCTTTATCGGGCTTGAACCCTTCACCGCGCTTGCCGCGCGCTTCGGCGCCGACATCCGGCCCTATATCATCCCTCTGGTCGAAGAAAACGGCGCTATCTTTTCGCGCAACCGGCCGGAGCCACGGCGTGCCTATTGGTTCAAGGACCTGAAGCGTTGGGCAGCACTGCGCGGCAAGAGCCTCGATCTGGACAATAGGACCGGCCTTTCCGATCCGACGCCCGCGGGCCTGACGGTGATTGCCGCACAGCTTGACGGCAAGGACTGGATCGGGCTGACGAAGGCCCTGCAGGAAGCCTTCTGGTCACGCGCCGAGGACATCGGCAATGCTGACGTGCGCAAGGCGATTGCCGACACCGCAGGCTTCGACGGAGCGGCACTTGAGGCACGGGCGCAGCAAGGCGACGTGCAGGAACTCTGGCGCTCGAACTATAACATAGCAAAAGCCGCCGGCGTCTTCGGCTTTCCGACCTTCCGCTATGACGGCGAACTCTATTGGGGACAGGACAGCCTGCCCTTCCTGGAGCGCCACCTGAACGGCGAGAAGCTGATCGCCTGACGCGGAGAACTCCGCGTTCCCGGCCACTTTCGTCTCGACGGAGTGGCCGGAATGTCACCGCCGGCCGCTATTTCCCGTTTGGATAGACCCAGGCATAGCCGAAATGATAGCGGTCAGGTTCGCGGCCATAATAGTAAGGCACGGCCATGTCGTGCTGTTCCGGATTGGACAGTGCCTCTCCGTATTTCTCTTTCAGCCACGCCGTCAACGAGACGGGCATGGTCGACGGCTTGCCATCCCGCTCGTTCCAGACCAGCAGCAGAGGCTGATGGCCTATGCTGGCATGATCGATGTCGAACAGCGGATAGGCGATCGAGATGACGGGCGTATCCGGCATGTTGATGCGGACATTGCCGGCTTTCTGCCACGTCGTTGTCACCACCGCCGCCGGCTTTCGTCCCTCGGCCGCCACGACCTGCTCGAGAAACGGGGTGTAGGGCGTGTTCAGATGCTCATAAGAGCCGAAGAATTTCGGGAGGAGCACGCTTCCCGCGATGACGAGCGGCAGCACCACCATCATCGTGAGCGGCACATAAAGAAATTTCCGGAATACCTCGGCGGATCCGACCCCTGATGCCTCGAGCTTCAGGCAGAAATAAAGCGGCGTCAGGAAAAGGAACGGCAGCAGCCAGCGATCCCGGAATTCCGTCAGCGTAACCACGAGGATCATCAACAGTAATATGGAGAGCGTCGCGACGAGTATCGTGCCCACGAAATCCGACCATTCACCTCTTGCACGAAAACTCCGCAGGAACGCCTTGCGGAAAAAAATGAGGAAGATGACGGCGGTCGGCAAGATAATGACGATACCGGTCCCGAACAGCTCCTTGAGCCCGTTTCCAATGTCGGAAAGCTTGCCGCCCTCTCCCTGTTCGGACATGGTCCGCGTGGTCTGATCGATGACCGCGCTCATGTGCGAGGTCATCCAGAGGCCGTGGGGCAGGAAGACGAGGATCGCCAGCAGGATCGTCAGCAGCAGCCGTTTGTCGAGAACTCTCTTCAGCCCATCGGGATGCCTGAGGACGGCGACAAAGGTCGCAAGGACGATCAGGATAAAATTGTATTTCGTCAGCATCCCCACGCCGACCCACACCCCCATCGAGGCATAGGATATGAAGCTGGGCTTTCGCAGCGTCGAGACGACACTGTGGAGAAACAGGCAGATTGCCAGCAGTGTTCCCACCGTATGGGTCAGGTCCCGCTGTGCCTGCCAGAACATCTGCGGCATCGTCAGCAGCGACAGGGTGGCGATCGCCGCCAGCCCCTTGTCGGAAAGCAGCAATCGGGCCACCCGATGGTAGGTGTAGTACACAAGGAAGAGCAGTACGTTCTTCAAAACCACCAGCGACGCCAATGTGGTGCCGAAAACAGCGAACACGCCTTGCTGAATCCAGTTGTAGAGAGGCGGCTGCGCGTCATAGCCCCAGTCGAGCCATTGCGCGACGACGAATTGCTGCGCCTCGTCGACACGCAACGAGTTCGGCAATGCGATGCGAACGATGGCCTGCACGAGGAAATAGGCGGCAAGAACCCACGGCACCCATCGCAGATCGGAAAATAGACCCGACTTAGCGGAACGCTCGCCGCCCTCAACGCTATCCATCGCTTTTCCTTCTGGTGGAAAAATCTCGTTCGCGAATGACGACGGCATGCACCCGCGCCTTATTTAGGTAAGCGGTATAGTGTGTCACCGTGACGAAGGCAAAGGCTATAGCAGGGGATAAAGCTGACGGGGCGGTCGTAGAGCATCCGCGTCTGCCCTCGGCTTTCGACCGCACATCCCCATGGTCTGAAGCTGCCCGCTATATCGCCACCGGGCATAGAGAGTGACGGATTGCCGTCATCTCACGACGCTCGTCAGGCACTCTTCGGAGTCTTTCGGGAACGGACGCGAGCAGCAGCTAGCACCGACGTATTCAGCGCCACGGCGGCGCGAATGAGCGCCTTCAACGCCCGTTCATCAATCTTGGCGCCCTCCTGGAAATCGATGGCACGCCGGGTATTGCCTTCGAGGCTGGCGTTGAAGAGACCTGAAGGATCCTCCAACGAAGCGCCCTTGGCAAAAGTCATCTTCACCACGTTCTTGTAGGTTTCACCGGTGCAGATGATTCCGTCGTGCGACCACACCGGAACACCTCTCCACTTCCACTCCTCGACCACTTCGGGGTCGGCCTGCTTGATGAGAGCGCGGACCCGCGCGAGCGTATCGCCCTGCCAATCGCCCAGCTCCTCTATCCTCGCATCGATCAGCTGAGAGGGAGTGCCGCCCTCGCCTTCCTTCGGATCACTGTTCTCCGTGACTGCTGTCGCTTTCCTCATCGCTACGTTCTCCTGGCCAAGACGCATGCGACTGAACCACAGCAGAGTCAGCCGATCAACTCCCGAGCAGATCAACCCCTGTGCCGACGAGAGATTCGGCGGCGGGTCTTTCCCGAAGATCTTGGTTTGGTAGCGTCGCCTTCTGTCAATGCCTTTCACAAGGCGACATGAACATTGCCGCAGGTTGAAATTATCCGCGGATTCCTACGCTCGCGCACGTTCCGATCGTGAATCCACCTGGAACAATTTTCGCGAAATTTCATCCGCCGATACCGGTCTGCCGACCATGTATCCTTGCAGCTGATCGCACCCGGCATTGCGCAATACCTCTGCTTGTTCAGCGGTTTCAATACCCTCGGCGGTTACGGGGATCCCCAAGGCCGTAGCCAGGGAGATCGTTGCACGCAGAACATCGGCTCCATTTCCTGCTTCCTTGACCCCGGATACAAGTGAACGATCGATCTTCATACGGTCGAACCCGAACTGCCGCAGCGCGCCGATGCTTGCATAACCGCATCCGAAGTCATCGAGCGCGAACTTTATACCAATACTCTTGAGTTGATCGATCGAGCGGCGAGCCTGATCGGGATTGGTGATGAGGACGCCTTCGGTTATCTCCAAAGTAAGGCGAGCGGGATCGAAAGCGAAATCCTTCAGAACAGCGATCACCTGCGCGCCAAAGTCCGGATTGCACAATTGAATTGGCGACACGTTGACCGACAGTGTCAAGCCGTTCCAGTTCTTTGCGTGAGCAATCGATCGCCGCAGCATGTGGATCCCGAGAGCGTCGATCAGGCCAGACTTTTCGGCAAGCGGTATGAAAACCTCGGGGCTGATATTGCCTGCCGGGCTAGGCCAGCGCGCCAAGGCTTCAAGGCCGGTGATCACACCTGTCGACGCAGAAACCAGGGGCTGAAACGCCGGTTCGATCGTGCCGTTGTTGATGGCACTTCTCAATTCGCTCTCCAGTTCGGCAATCCGCTGGCGATCCCGGTCAAGCTCAGCGTCATATTCGACGGCATGGCCCTTTCCGTCCTCCTTGGCGCGATACAAGGCCATGTCGGCCCTGCGCAGAAGCTCCAGCGGTGCGATGCTTGAGGCACCGACTGCGGATCCGATGCTGGCTCCGGCCTCGATTGTCCGCCCGTCGAGTTTGAAGGGTTCTATAAATAGCCCGAGAATTGCTTTTTCCACTTCTTCGCGTGTGGCGGACCCAATCTGCACCAGCGCGAACTCGTCGCCGCCGAGCCTTGCCGCAGCAATGATTTCGTGATGGCAGGTCGGCAACGCTTTGGCGATGATGCGGATCAGGTCATCGCCGACAGCATGTCCCCACGCATCGTTGACTGCTTTGAAGCCGTCGAGATCGATCAGGTAGAGCGACATCGACCTATTGTCGGAATTGCCCGGGTGATCGAGAGCGTCCAGAAGCCCATGCCGGTTGAGCAAGCCACTCAGACTATCGTGGCTGGCTTCGAAACGGGCAGCCTCCGCAAGCGCGCGCAGGCGTCGTGCCTCGGACGCGCCGGCAAAAAGGACGCCCCCCAAGAAAAGAAGAAGGATGACGACGGCTGCCACTATATAGGGATAGACGTTGTGCAGCACTGCGGTGCCGGGTGCGACGCTGGGCCAGACGAGATATGCAATCGTGGCGCCGTTCATATCTTTGACGGGCGTACTGAGGAGACCTTGCGTAGGCGCAGGTGCAAGATGCAATCCCTCAAGTTCGTGCTCATCTGACAATGTATCGAGAACGTCAGACGTCAGTTCTTTATAGTAGCTCAATACACTGAGCTTCGAGAGGGCTGCTCCTGCCGTGAAAGGCTGAATCGCCTGAGACGCCACAAGGGCTATGCCGCTTTCCGTCTTCATAAAATTTATGATGGGTTCTTGCCTTGGATCGGCGGCGGCCTCGATTTGACGATCGAACGCTTCTCCGAAAAGATCACGAGGCTGGAAGGGTTTGCCCTTCGCATAGGCGGAGATAGTGGCTCCGTCCGGACCGATCACGATCGCGCCATCATAAAGAGGATAATTCGCGCTGGTCTTGCCCCAGTTCGTATAGGCCCAGTCTGCGGCAGCCGCGGAACCGATCGCATTGTAGGCATCGTCCCATACGGCGTTGTCCGTTGTGGTTCCACTGAGACGCGAGATCAATGCAGTGACCCCGGCTTGTGCAGCACGGCCGGCCCGGGCATCGTCCATTTCATTTGCCGAGTGCGTCATCGTCGTAACGACGTGTGCTACAAGGCCTGTCAGCACGAGCGCGATCAAAAGGAAACAGGTGGTCACGACGAACACGGAAAACGTCTGGGCACGCGCCTGCCCAGTTGCGCGGTTGAGCGACATGAAAAGTCCGAGCGAGATATAAATTGGAGGGATCATGTCGGCGTGACTGCAGGAGACATCATGTCCGCAATGCGCTGCATCCTCAATCTACCCGCCGATCGTGTAGGCGCAATTAAGGTGCGTGGTTAACAAGGTCATCTTGAAAATCTGGTCCGCAAATGTTTGGAGCCCGGGTACTCTCCCCTCGCAATTCCTTCAATCGCCTCACGGATCACGATCAGTCGGTGGTTCAAATCCCGCCAAGAGCGCTAAAGACTACTTATGCTGCCGACTTCGGTATCTGGCGCTCGGCCAATCGCAGGAATCGGGTGTGGCTGTGCCCCCGCAAGCAGTTCTCTCATAAATCAATCAATACTCAGATGTGAACGCCCGCCGACGAGCGCGATCCGCTCATATCTCAGGGCTCCAGATAGTCAATCTTGTTGCGAACAACGGTGGGACCAACTTGATAGTTTGATCGGTGAGGGGAAAATCCCTCTATGGTTCTTTACCAACAGTGTAAAATATCGATTTTACGAATAGATATGAGTGATATCGGGAAATCTTCGGAGACATAGAGGGTTTTTCCGCTCGTATTCGCAAGATTTTCACCAGAGCATTGCGCAACGACCGAAATCGTTATTTATAGAAACGGTTGCAGGGCGAAAGTATTATTATGAAAGAGCGACGACTCCTTTATATTTGCGGCTTTGCGCCACATCCTAATTCGAGCTCCTCGGGACAAAAGATTGCCTTTGCGAAAATCGAGGAATTTTCCAAGTCCTTCGCCAGGATCGATGTTTTATATTTTATCAATGAGCTGGAAGAACTTGACGCCGGCCGCGCATTGCCCCCTTGGCCCGCCAACGTTGGCGACAAGATCCCGATGCACATCACCAGGGGTATGCGGATCGCAGCCGGTCTGCTGATGCCGCATCTGCCGATGTTCGTGTCGGTTCGTCGGCTTGCAGCAAGACGTGAAGTCGCCCGGCGCCTTTCCGATCCAGCCTATACGGACTTTTACAGCGATTTCTCTCAGGGCTCGGCCGTGCTGTCGCGCCGCCAGTTGGCGCGATTCATCGTTCGGCAGCATGATGTGGTGTCAAAACTTTATGGACGACAGGCCGACAATGCCGGCGGACTGAAGAAATTCTTCTACTGGATGGAAGCAGCGAAGACCCGGGCATGGGAGCGTGGTGTGTGGTCCAGCGCCGCAGGGATTGAAACTCTCTCCGAGGACGATGCAGCACTTATCCGCGATGCACATCCATCGACGCCGGTAAAATGTGTACCGCCAACGACCACGGTGGCGCTGGACCCTCAAATGCGTACCGCGGCCACGATCGTGCCCGGACGCATGATCTTCTTCGGAAACATGTCACGGCAGGAAAACATCGATGCCGTCGTCTGGATGGCGCGCGATATCCTGCCGCAAATTCACCAGCGCAATCCGGAAGCCCATCTTTGGATCATTGGGGCGCATCCGTCGGAGGAGGTACTGGCCCTGTCAGGGCCATCGATCCATGTGACAGGGTTTATCGAATCTCCCATGGAACTGTTTGCCCAGGCGGAGATTGCCGTCGTTCCCTTGCGGCTTGGATCCGGTGTCAAGATCAAGGTGATCGAGACGATCGCAGCCGGCATTCCAACAGTTACGACACCCGTTGGCGCCGAGGGCATTCCCTCACATCGCTTGCTGATGATTGCCGAATCGGCGGTGGAATTTGCCGAAAGTGTCTGCCGTGCTCTTACCAGAGAATGAGAACGCCAATTCGTCGTCAAGCAGGAGATGGCGGCGCTGACGCGGTGCCAATATTGCCGCAATATCCCTGATCACCGTTACGTCCGGTGAGCGACTGCGAGCTTCAGCCTATCATTGTACGCCGGTATCCGTGACGAAACACACAATGGACCCTGCAGAACCCTAGCCAGATTTGCAGCCAATTCGCTGGCATGCTCCGACAGACATGTCAAATGATGGCCCGACAGCTGGATATGGAGAAAACTGCTGGCCAGGCGCGACCACTGGGTTCCGTCATAGAGCCCGCAGCGCCGCCCACCGTGATCGAGTCCCGTCGAAAGAACCACGATCGGAGTTGTCGTCGGTAGTGGCAGATAAGATGCGGTTGCAGCCAGATAAACACTGCGCAGCGCCGCGTTCGTCTCTCGGATACGACGCTCCTCGGCTCCCACCAAATTTTCGGTCTTGGCAGCATGCTTCAAGTGGTGTGTCGCGAGATTGCGCGCGAGCCGCACGATATCGCCGGGCGGCAGACGGACGGTTCGGCCGATATTCCAGAACGCGTTCATCAGGTGGCCGAACGATTTCTGCACCGCCAGCGAGCGCCTTTCCACCGTGGCAAGGGTCGCGGCGGTGGCCCCGTGCAAACGCCTGTAGAAAGGCCACGTATTCAACGATGGCGGCTCGATCATCAAGATGAGCTCGACCTCGCGGCCTTGCTCCTTGAGCAATCTGGCGCATTCGTAGGCGACCAGTGCGCCGTTGCAATAGCCGCCAAGCCTGTAGGGCCCGGCGGGACGGAAGGCGAGAATGTCTTTCAGACGCTCCTTTGCCATCCATTCGATGCTTGGGCGCAATCCCGGATCCGCAAGTCCATGCGACGCAAGGGCCGCAATGGGATAGCCGCACTCGGCAGCTAGACGGCGAACATAAAATCCGCCCATCTCGAAATCACCATGCAGGAAGATAAGCGGATTGCCCTCCATCTCGGCATTGTAGAGTTTGAGCGTTTCGCTTTCCTCCGCACACGCTCTGCGCCAGAATCTCAGCTTTTCAAGACGACGGCCCCTGATGTCGTCTCTTGTCCTGTTTTCGTCATTCATGACTTCCCCCCGTCACCCACCTTAAAATACGGGCTGCACCAGCAGCGGCGCCAGATGCAACGGCCGCGTAGCCTTTCTCTTGGAATGAATATCCAGCCACACTCGCTCTACTTGATCGGTCGTCAACTGCGTAGCTTTAGCTGTCTCCTCCACCCCGAGCCCCTCGTTCAGAGCATGGAGGCATAGATCCATGCGATCGTAGGGCAATGCGAAGTAAAACTCCTCCTGGGTTTGAGTGAGCGACCATGTATCGGTTGTCGGGGGTCTGCGGCGGACTTCTTCCGGCACGCCAAGATATTCGGCGATCTGATAGACCTGCGACTTATACAGATGCGCGATCGGCTTCAGGTCGGCTGCTCCGTCACCATTCTTCACGAAGAAGCCCTGATCGTATTCGAGCCGGTTCGGCGTTCCCAAGACTGCATAGTTCAGGCGATCCGCGTGGTAGTATTCCATCTGCTTGCGGGTTCGCTGCTTCATATTGGTGGCGGCAACAATACCGAGATAGACGGAAGCCGGCATGCGGTGCCGCGTCTGCGACCCATCCGGTGCCTGAAGCACGAGCGTCGAGAGGGCATATCCTTCGCCGGCTAGCGGACTGGAGATCACCACCTTGCAAGACCAACCCGAACCATAAGCTGGTTCGACTTGCCGGATAAAGTCGTCGCGTCGCTCGTAACAGCCCATCGCCGCAAGAGCAGAACCGATATCCTCGATCGCTCCTTCCAGTGAAAAGGCCCTGGCGACCTCTTGCCCAAGCGAAAGACTTTCCGGGTCGGAATCGTTTTCCGGCATGAAAATAGCAAAGACGTTTTGTGCGCCGAGCGCATAGGCGGCAAGAGCTGCGCAGACGCTGGAATCCACGCCTCCGGACAGACCTATGACAAGCCCTCGGCGACGCATCTTGTTGCGTACCTGATCGCGCATCGCCTGCGCGATACGATCGACCTCGGCCGCGGCGTCTATGCGCAAAGCGTCCGAGGACAGCGCGCTATGGATGGAGAGAGGACTTGGGTTCATTCTGCCAGCTCCATTGAATGCTCGAATTCTTCTGCGGCGAGCCTGCGGCTCACCTTTCCAGTGTCGGTCTTGGGCAACTCCGTGCGGAAAGAGACGGAACGCGGCACCATGAAATCCTCAAGATTTCTCTGGCAGTGACGAATGACCATCTGCTCGTTGAGAGAGGGATCGTAGGCAACGACGACGGCATGAATCGCCTGCCCCAGAATCGGATCCCGCCTGCCGAAGACGACGACTTCCGCCACACCCGGACAGGCGTGAATGGCAGCCTCGACTTCCTTTGGCGCTACTTTCTCGCCGCGTGTCTTGATGATGTCGTCCTTGCGGCCGACGAAATAGAGGAAACCATCGGCATCGGCTCGAAACAGGTCGCCAGTGTAGAGGACGCGCTCCCACGGATTTGGCCCCCGTCGCAACACCTTCGCGGTTGCCTCCTCATTCTCCCAATAGCCCTGCATGACGTGCGGACCACGAATGACGAGTTCTCCTACGACACCGTGCGCAACCTTTCGGCCCTGATTGTCCACCACATAGGCCTGTGTATTCGGTATGGCGATGCCGACCGAACCAGGACGGACATCAAGTTGCGACGGCGGCAGCCAGGTGCAGCGCTTGCATTCGGTCAAACCGTACATCGAAAATATCATCACATCCGGAAACAGCGCCCGCAGACGCTCGATGTGCTCGGGCGGAAGCGCAGCAGCAGTGTTGGTGATATAGCGAAGAGCCGGCAGAGAACCGGGAACCATATCCCGCATGTTGAGAATCAACGCGGCCATGGTTGGAACCAGTGGGAATCCCGTGACCTTCTCCCGACGCATGATATCGAAAATGGCTTGAGGGAAGGCGAAGGATTTCTCCAGAACGATAGTTGCGCCGACCTTGATCGCCATCAGGATCTGATAAAGCCCATAGTCGAAGGCGATCGGCAGAACATTCAGGATCACATCGTCGGCGGTATTTCTCAGATAGGCGGTGATCGATGTCGCTGCCGCCTCGATATTTCGATGCGTCATCATCACGCCCTTTGGCCGTCCCGTTGAACCAGAGGTGTAGATCAGCATCGCCAGATCCATGTCGATCCCGACATGCCCAACCGGTCGTGCCAATCCGGCAATACTGTCAGAGAAGCGCGAGGCGCCGGGCAGAAGCGATCCAGGATCTCCTGATATGATCGCCACCTCCACATTGGTTTCTTCCGCTAGAGCCTGTTCGAGAACGCCGGCCAGTCTTGCCTGCGTAATCACCGCGCGCGCGCGGCAATTGCGGAGCATAAATGCCAGCTTGTCCGCCTTGGTCGAAGGATTGACCGGACTGAAGACACCCCCAGCTTTCAGAACGGCAAAGATCGAAACAACCGCCTCCCAGCAGTTATCCATGAAGATCATCGTGCGATCACCCGGCCGCAGGCCCCTGATTTGCAGGTCCGCCGCCAGATGATCCGAAAGCGCGTCAAGATCGGTGAAACTCAGGCTCATGTCCCTTGTCACAAGAGCCAACTTGTCTCCCCATCGTCTGGCGCTGTATCGCAGGAAATTCTCAACGCGCATTGTCTCCTCCCATCCGTGTTTTCAGGCTACCGCTGCAATTGGACCGGTTGCCGATCTCTTGCTGGCGATGAAAGCTGCGACCTTGGAAATCGAGTCGAAGTTGGCTGGTAGGATTTCCGCATCGCCGACGGTGATGCCGAAGCTATCTTCGACGAAAGTGACCAGCTCGAGAATGCCGGTGGAATCGATGATGTCGTTCTCGATCAACGACGCGTCGTCGGCGATCGTCCTTGTCGTGTCTCCAAACAGAAAGCTCTCGACGACAAAGGCCCGAATTTGCTCTTTCAGCGGAATCATAGTGTTTTCTCCCTTCAGATCACGGCTGTCATTTCGCGATCACCCCTATCCCCGGCCGATCGCGTTACGAATGTTTCATTCCATAGCTGCGTCGACAGGATGCCGACGAAGGCCGTATTGTCCCGAAAGCCGTCGGTTTGCCGCCTGCATTTCGCAAGCAGCTTTTCGGCGGCCGCCGGATTGAACAAACCCGTTTCCTGCAGCGCCCTCGGCGAAAACAGGCGTTCGACATAGGCCGGTTCCTGCCCGGCAAAGAACGAACGGCTGTCGGGCGCGCGGTAAGGCTGCTTGGTCCGGTTTCCGATCGATGGCGGTAAAAGGCCGGCTGTTGCTCTGCGCAGGATATGCTTTTCGACGAAACCCTTGAGCTTCATTCCCGGAGAAATCCGCGACGCAAACTCCACCAGGCGATGATCCAGGAACGGAAACCGCCCTTCGACGCCATGGGCCATCGACATGCGGTCACCCTGGCTGGACAGAATATAGTCGGGGAGCAGAAACTTCGTTTCCAGGTACTGCGCCCGGTGCTGCGGATGCCAACGCGCAAAATCCCTAGGTAGCCGGGAAAGAACCTCGTCGGTCGCATCATAGCCGGTAAGCCTTGCCTTGAGGTCGCAGGAAAAGAAGATTTTCGCTGCCGCCGTGCTGCGATACCGTGGACGATGCGAGAACAATGGATCGTCTAAATTGGCATTGCCAGCGCCGAAAAAGGCGGCAAGTGCTTCCGGTGTCTGCTGGCTCAAGCCGGGTAAATAAGGATAAAGCCGCCGGAACAGAAGCGGGCGGCGGGACGAGGCCGGTTGCCTGGCGCAGAAGCTGCGAACGCGGGCTTCCTTGAAAATATCGTAACCTGCGAAAACCTCATCCGCACCTTCACCTGTCAACACGACCTTCATCCCTTCCTCGCGGACATGACGTGACAGGAGATGGAGAGGCGCTGGTGCCGTGCGAATGACAGGTTTTTCCGTTTGGGCGATTACCGAAGGAAAGATGCCGGCTATCTGATCTGGCCCGCAGGCAACGGCCGAATGCCGCGTGCCAAGCGCCTGGACCATCTCGTTCTGAAAATGGCTCTCGTCATGCTCAGCGGTGTCGAAAGTTACGGAAAACGTCCTCAGACCCGCTGTCGCATAGGGCTTGGCCAAGGCGCAAATGATCGATGAATCGAGCCCTCCAGACAGATAGGCGCCCACCGGAACATCCGCTCTCATGCGAATCGCAGTCGCATCGTCAAGCAAGGCAAGCAGTTCTTCAGCGATATCGGCTTCATCGCGCTCATCCGCCATGTCGCCGGCATCCGGAAACGAAACATCCCAGTACTGGCGTATCGAAACGCCGTTGGTGTCGACGATCATGAGATGACCCGCCGGCAATTCCGAGACACCTTTGAACATGGTGCGCGGAGGCACCGGCGCCCACATGGTGAACACTTGATCCAACGCGAAAGGATCAATCTCTGCATCAATCCCCGGCACCTTCAGTAGGGCCTTGACCTCGGAGGCGAAAAACAACATCCGCGAATGTTCGACGTAGAAAACCGGACGTACACCCATACGATCGCGCGCGATCAGCATGCGCTGCCTGGTGGCGTCCCAAATCGCAAAAGCGAAATCGCCGTTCAGCAAATAAACGCAATCGGGGCCTATATCCTGATAGAGATGAATGATGACTTCGGTGTCGGACGTAGTCCGGAAGACGTATCCCTTGGCTTCCAGGGATTGGCGTAGTTCGACGTGGTTGAAAATCTCGCCGTTGAAACTGATTGAAATAGAGCCGTCGACATTCGACATCGGCTGCTGGCCATCCACCAAACCCACAATGGAAAGACGACGATGTCCTAATCCAACGCCGACGCTGGTGAATACGCCATCTTCGTCGGGACCACGGTGCTGGAGAGATCCCGCCATCCGCTCTAGCAGGCTTACGGCATCAGCCGGTACCATGCCATTTCCGAAATATCCCAGAATGCCGCACATACAAACTCCCCGCGGGACGAAGGCATTGGAAACGCCTCTGCAACGTTCCCGTCGTCCATAAGCTTGTCGGTGCGGACCGGGGGAAGCAATGGAGCAATCGGACTACCCCGACTGGAAGGGGTAGACACACCCACCCTCAGCCGAAGGTAGGTAACCCGCATGCCCCAGCTCCATTGCCTTTACGCACCCAGCCTCCAATGGGAACATCCGCTCAGCTAAATGTGGGCGAGGCAAAGGGGCGCGTTGAGCCGCCTGCCAGGACAAGAGGGATCAAGATCGTGACAGACAATGCGAGAGCGAACGATACGCAGACGACGAACGTCAAACCTTACTTCACCCGACAGACCGAGGACTTTCCCACGATGCCCACAGAGAAAGAGACCATAGTAACCTTCATGAACCTCGACTTCGAGCTCGGGCCGAACGTTCTTGTGCCACGCAAGGAGACGGAATTGCTGGGAACGGTGTGCATCGACCGTCTCAGTCAGGGCACAGTCACCCCAATCGTCGTCGACATGTGTTGCGGCTGCGGCAATCTGGGAATTGCAATCGCAATGAATATTGCTGACGCCCAGGTCTGGTCGTGCGACCTGACGCCAGAGACGGTCGATGTGGCTTGGCGCAATGTCATACGGTTTGGCCTACAGGACAGGATGAGTGTCGTTCAGGGTGACATGTTCGAAAATATCAGAAGCATCGGGCTGGAAGGTCGCGTCGACCTCATCGTCTGCAACCCGCCCTATATTTCGACCGGCCGCCTCGAGGCGGATCGCGCGCATCTCCTGGAAAATGAACCTCGCGAAGCCTTCGACGGCGGCCCATACGGGATTTCGATCCAGCAACGCCTCATCCGGGAGGCATTCGAATTTCTGAAGCCTGGTGGCTGGCTGGCTTTCGAATTCGGCGAAGGACAGGAGCGACAGGCCGCCGCGCTGCTCGCGCGGACACGCGCCTACGCGCCTGTCCAGTTCATTCTCGATGCATCGGATATTCCGCGCGTCGCGCTTGCTATGAAACTTTAAAGCGATCAGCAGAGCTGCCGGATGGATGGCCGAGAGATTGCGGCATGCATGCCGTTTACGTGTGCTGGCGGGACTCAAGAAAATCTGGATCCGCCATTGCCCATATTGCCGCCTGAGTGCGGTTCCTGACGTCAATCTTGCGCAGTATGGTCTTGATATGGACCTTGACGGTGCTTTCGGTGATTTCCAGCCTGCGCGCGATCTGCTTGTTCGACTCTCCACCCATGACCAGTTTTAGGATCGATTTTTCCCTTGGGGAGAGATTGCGGACGCCGTTGACGATCCTTGTTGTCTGAACTGGCGCCGCGGCCATGTGCGCGTCATGTTCGTGAACGTCGAAAACATCCGAGCCGGCATCCGGGCAGATGATCGCGTCACCCAGCGCAAGTTGTTTAAGCGCAAATGATTTCGCATCGTCGAGCGCCAGAAGTCGCAAGTCGGGCTTGTCAGCCGGTAACGCGGGCGTTCGCGGATCGTCCCGGCCGCCCGCGCTCGAAACGGACCAGCCCGAGATCACCGAACATTCCTCAGAGATCAGCTGCAAAGCTTTTATAAAACTCTCCGACGAGAGGCCTTTATGGAGATAGCCTTTCGCACCCCGGTCAAGGATGGCTGTCGCCTCAGCGTGGTTATAAGTATCGGCAAGCACGACGACGCGCACTTTTGGATTGATCGACAGCACGGCCGTCACAAAATCCAGAATCGCCACGTTGGCAACCGTGCCAATCACGCATACTGCGAGAGACTCCATCCTCGGCAATTCATGGAGATCCTCCAGGGTTTCCCCCATTCCGACTACCTCAAAAGACGACGACCCGAGAATAAGCCGAGTGCCTTCTCGGAATAACCGACTAGAATCAAATATATAAGCCGGGCTGAGCATAGAAATACCCCCCTTTCCCGACGAGAAAGATGCAAAACCCCAATTTTCGTTCTTATTTGCGTTCGTCTTACAACGATGGCGCGCATATAAATTAATAAATACTTTATTTATGTTGTCAAATACTTTCGTAACACATAAATATTCGTTGCTACTCATAATGGCCATCGTGACATCGAATAAAGTGTCATTATATTGTAATTATACTTCTTTTTTCGATAAACAATATTCACGTTATAACTCGCATTAGTTCGTATGAGCGATATTCATTAGGATTACCTCCTCTGTTTCCTTGCAAACCTTGCGCCACAAATGATGTGCTCTGCCTGAGGAAACACGGATCGGCCGACAATCTCTGCCGTAACCAGACCCATAGAGGAGCATCCCGTGAACCAGCCGCCGAAACTCAGCCAAGACATTAGATCGCTTCGGCCAATGCCGGCAGTGAGATATCTGCCGCAACAAGGAGCGTTCAACGCATATGTTAAGCGGGCATTTGATATCTGCGCCTCGCTTGTCCTGCTCTTAGTCACCGCTCCGCTATTCGCCGTTATCGGCCTGCTGGTCGCACTTGATGGTGGTCCGATCATCTATAGGCATGTGCGTGTCGGCAAGGACATCACGCCGTTCGATTGTCTGAAGTTCCGCACGATGATGCTTGATGCAGACGGCTGCCTGCAGGAATATTTGTCGTACCACCCGCAGGCCAAGGCTGAATGGGTTCGCGATCAAAAACTTTTATTCGATCCGCGCATCACGCCGACGGGGAAATTCCTGCGCGCGACCAGCCTTGATGAACTTCCACAACTGATCAATGTCCTACGGGGAGACATGAGCCTTGTCGGACCACGCCCGGTTACCAGTGCGGAGCTCAGCCACTACAACCGGCATGTCAGCGAATACGCCAGCGTGCTGCCTGGCATTACCGGCCTATGGCAGGTCAGCGGGCGCAATGATCTCAGCTATGAGCGACGGGTCGAACTCGATTGCGAGTATGTACTGCAGCATACGCTGTTCATGGACTTCAAAATTCTCATGCGGACGGTAGGTGTTCTTCTGTCCCGCAAGGGAGCGCGATAGCCATGAAGAACGTCGTTATGTCCGATGCTGCTGCCTTCGATGGTGGCAACCGTTCAGAAATAGCCGGCGTATCGATTCTCATGGCAACCTATGCGCGGGAAGTGGCCAGCAATCTCTATGCGAGCCTTGAAAGCCTGCGCATCCAGACGCGCCCGGCGGATCAGATCGTACTCGTTATTGACGGTGCGATCGACGAGGCTCAGGAAAAGGTAATCGCGACTTTTGCCACGTTGGATGCGCCGTGGGAGTTCACGGTGTTGCGGCTGCAACAAAATGGGGGGCTCGCCCGTGCACTTAATGCCGGGCTTGGCGTCTGCACCCGGTCGGTGATCATGCGTATGGACAGCGACGATATCTGTCTTCCCGACCGGATCCAGGTTGAGGTCGAATTTCTTGAAACCCACCCCGAGATCGGCCTCGTCGCAAGCTGGGCCGAGGAATTCTATCACGAGAACCCCTCATCGACCCGCTTGCGCGTGGCACCGACGGTTCATGATGCTGTCGTGCAGGCTTTGCGCTGGCGCAACATCATCGTTCATCCATCTGTGGCAATCAGAGCGCACTTCCTGCGCTCCGCCGAAGGCTACAATTCGAAATTCGGCCTTCTGGAAGATTATGACCTCTGGATACGATTGGTGCTGGCCGGGGTACGTTTTCACGTCATTCCAAAGGTCCTGATCAAGTCGCGAACGGGAATGGGATTGAACGAACGCCGTGGTGGTTGGCGCTATGTCACCAACGAAGTGCGCTTCAGGCTACATTTCCTGAAGGCGGGCTTTCTGTCCTTCAACCAGTTTCTAGTGGTCACAACACTCTACACCGGCTTCCGCATGATCTCCGGATCCCTGCGCGGCAGAATGTATGCCTTTGTTCGCAACTGAGACAATTGAAGGAGGCAATGAAACGCAATGACAAAACAAAATGCAGCCGATCCTGTTTCGCCGATCACGCTTGTCGCTCCCGCGACGGAGAACCATGCGCTCAGCCCCGATACGACCCACGACGCGCCGGGAAACCCGGCCCCCCGTTATTCGCTTCGTCGGTTTCTCCTCGGAGGAACGGCCGTCATTGCAATCGCGCTGTTTGCCTGGCCGATGCTGCCGCGCGTCTATGAATCGACGGCAACCCTGGTGCTGCGTCCGACCGATAACGAAGGCCAGACGGACTATGCCCAGGCCATGCGGCAGCCTCTGGACGAGAATTCCATCATCTCCGCTCTCGACGCCTTCAATTCAGTAGCCCTTGCCCAAAACGTGATCGACGCCAACCAACTCGCCATGGACGACGAGTTCAAGGTGAAGCAGGGATTGGCCAGCAAGATTCATAGTACCGTCATCAGCATGCTGGACAGTATTCTGCCGGAAACCTTGGCACGCAATACGCCCTCACCCTCTGCGAAGGACGTGATGGCAGGCAACGTGTCCTCCGCGGATACGCCGGAGGCCTCCAAGCTGAGAAGTAATCTATGGGCCAAGCTGGTCGTCAATCGCAACCGTTTGTCCTACACGGTCAATGTCGGCTTTCGCTCAAATGACCCGTTGAAGGCGGCCATGCTGACCAAGTCGCTCGTATCCGCCTATCTTGACGCCCAGGTCAAACGCAAGATCGAAAACGTCGACGGCATGAACAAGCTTCTCGAGGACCATGTGCGCCAGGCACGCGACCGGGCGAATACATCGGCTTCCGAGATGGAGGCTTTCCTTGAGAAATCGGGCCTTATCGACCAGGGCGCCGAAATCTCGCTCGAGGCTCAATTGAGCGCCCTCAGCACGGAGCTTGCAACTGCACGGGCGCGCAGTATCGACTCACGGACCCGTGCGGATAGTCTCGAAGTCATGAAATCCAAGGGCACCTTGGACAGTGCACCGGAAGTTCTGGCATCGCCAACCATACAGCGCCTGAACCAAAGCCTCACTGAAAGCATGTCTCGGCTTGCGGTGATGTCGACGGAATCGCGCAACATTCTGGAGCAGGCTCAGGTTGAGCGCGACCGGATCGTCGCCAGCGTTCGCGTGGAAGCCGACAATTGGGCTGAGCGTGAACAACTTCTCTCCGCAGAGATCGACAAGATCCGGCTGAACATGGTCGAGCGACGTAAGGCAGGCCTGCGCCTCGATCAATTGCGTCGCGAAGCCGAC
This sequence comes from Rhizobium sp. AP16, assembly GCF_000281735.1. Lineage (NCBI taxonomy): Bacteria > Pseudomonadati > Pseudomonadota > Alphaproteobacteria > Hyphomicrobiales > Rhizobiaceae > Rhizobium > Rhizobium sp. AP16. The sequence continues at coordinate 128,924 of NZ_AJVM01000006.1, forward strand.
AACGATGCCCAAGTTCTGGCAGACGCACAAACCCGGCTGAAGACCCGAGCGCCGACGCTGGAGGCTCTGAAGCCCGATGCGGAGGTCCTCTCGCCGGCAACGGTTCCTGTCAGGCCGGTCTTCCCGATCTTGCCCCTCTATGCGGCAGGCTCTCTTGGTATGGCGTTTCTTGCAGGCGCCGGCATGAATGCGTCCGCGATCCGTCGCGATGCAAAACGGCTGTTGAAAATATGACTGTACCCGCCCACAGTTCAGCAGTCCGTTGGGCTGAGCCGGGCCTGGTTTTTGCCATCCCCCTTGCGATTGGCTTAACCTGGCTCGGCTTATGCTTCACAATGCCTCAAAATCCGGCCGCAGCTCTGGCGCCGTTCGGCATCATCGGCGCCGCCGGATTCGCTCTGGTTCTCATCGCCGCCGCCCTTGGCAGACGGTGGGCCGTGGCCTCATTGCTCGTCTTCGTCATTTTCGGCCTGAGCCTCAGCCTACGCCAGCGCGCATCGGGTGAGACGGGACTGGATTGGCAGAACGGGCTGAAGCTTGCCACCTGGATGCTGATACCGCTCGTTTGCCTTGCGAACTTTCAGCGTCTGCTTCCCTATGTCCGCGAGCCGACCATCGCTCTTGGCGCCCTCTACGGCCTGCTGGCGATCGCTTCGGGCGCCTGGTCGCTGACACCTGCCTATACCGTGGCCAATGCGTTGGGGTTTGTCGCCTATCTGATGCTGGCGTGCCTTAGCGTCTCGGTCCTCGGGCTTCAGGCGACCTTGCGTTTGGCCACGTTCACCCTTTTGGCTTTCGTCGTGTCGGGACTGGTGGCCGCAATCGTCTTTCCCGATGCGGCTTGGCTGCCGCCATCGGCTTTCGAGGCAGATTTCCGTCTTCGTGGTCTTTCCGGACATCCCAACGTTTTGGGTGAACAGGCAGCGGTGCTGGTGACCTTCGCAATCATCTGCTATCGCCGTGGAATTCTCAACCGCTGGGTTTTTATCGCGGCGCTGATCGCGGGCTTTGGGGCATTGATCGCGGCCGAAAGCCGTACAAGTGCCGCCGCCGCCATGGCAGCTTGCATCATCATTGAACTGCGTGAAAGGCACTATCTCAGGCCAATGGCCGGCATCGCTCTCGTGGTCGGAGCCATCGCGCTGCCGCTTATTGCGATTGGCGGGCTCCCGAGCATGTCGCCATTCCTGGGCTCCCTGGCACGCTCCGGCTCCGCGACAGAGATTGTGACGCTCACCGGACGCACGGAACTGTGGGCCGTGGCATCCGATCTCATCGCGCGCAAGCCGCTGTTGGGTTGGGGTTTCAACGGCACAGAAGCACTCATGATGGGCAGCGTAGGGCGCAACTTTGCCGGCGACCCTGTCAATGCCCACAACATGTATGTTCAGACGCTCCTCTGCATGGGCTTCCTCGGATCACTGCCGGCATTCGTCTTCCTCGGCATCGCGATCAAACGAATGGTGACGAGGCCCGACGCCGTCCGCGATCAGGTCGTCCTGCTCGTGATGATCATCGGCATTGCTGAAGTCAGCCTGTTTGCCACTCCCGGCCTTCTGACGCTTGCCTTTTTCATCGTGCTCGCCGGTGAGCTCCATTCTTCGTCGCAGCCCGCCACGGTCCACAGTGATATTCCCGCTCCGCAGGAGAACAGCAGCTCATGATTTTTGTATTCGCGCGTATTTGTGGATTGCTTTGCGCTGTCAGAGTGGAAACCGGCTCCTTACGCAACCCGGTGGCATCATGACGACCGCCTTCGACACAGACACCACGCCGGATATCTCCGGCTTCGCCACCAGCCATGTGCCGGCCGTGTTTCACCGGTTACGAATGTCGCCTCATCTCGCCTGGTTCGGTTGGCCGATTACATACGCTGTCGGTACTCTGCTGCTGACCATGCTCGGCAGCGGCACAACCCTGATGGCAGCCCGCTTGCTCGATCCTGTCCAGTTCGGGACTTTCGCCCTTCTCACCAGCCTGTTTACCTATGCCAGCCGCGCCGATCTCGGGATGTCGCAACTGGCTGACAAGCGAATTCCGGGGAAGTCGAACGCAATTGCCGAACACGCCGGTCTCGAGATCCTCGTCACGCTCTGGATCGTTGGGGCGATCGCCCTGGCGGCCAGCATTTCCATTGTGCTGCTCGTCGACGGGTTTGGGGTGGATCTGCCAATTCTCGGAGCAACTTTCGCCATCACTGGCGGCATCATGGGCATGATTGCCAATGGGCCGGCAACTCTATTTCGCGCCGCGTCGAGGGTCTGGGAATTCACCGTCTTGGCGCTCATTCTGCAGATCGCCATGACCGTGCCACGTCTGGCGGGTCTAGTCCTGGGTGGGGTCGACGGTTCGTTTGCCGCGGTCGCGATCTATTACACGCTTTGTGCGGTGCTGCTGGCCCGTCCGCTGCCGCGGCTGAAGAAACGCCCACCCCTTGCCTCGATGGCACAAGCCGCCTTGCCGCTTTTCGCCTTCAACGCGTCATGGACCTTCTATCTCAGCGCCAACAGATGGATATCGTCGGTTCTGTCTTCACCGCACGATCTCGGGCTGCTGTCCTTTGGAGCGAGCCTAGCCATGATCGGGCTCGGCATCATGGCGGCCATCGCACAGGTCCGCTATCCGAAGATGCTGGCGCGCATGAGTGGCCAATCGCTCCAAAAAGATTCAGCTGTCGTCGAGAGAGAGGTCTTCGTCGTCACGCTCGCGCTCAGCCTTGTCGCCCTTTGCGCGGTCTTCGTCAGCGATCGTGTGATTGCCGCGATCTTCCCCGCCTATACGGAAGCCGTGCCTGCAACGATCGCTCTCGCGGTTTCCTGCGTATCGTTGGGCGCCATGGTCTGGATCGTACCTATGATCATCGTGCGGTCTCAATCACCGGGCCTGGATTCCATGAAACTGTTCGCCGTCGGTTTCGGCACACTGTTGGTCGCGATGACAATCGGCAACAGTCTGGCGGGCATTGATGGACAGGCCTGGGGCAATGTCGCAGCCAGTCTGCTGATGCTGGCCGCAATGGTCGCGTTGATGTGCCGGCTGGGCATGCTGACGGTGACTGCGTCATGGCGGATCGTCAGCTTACAGGGAATAGCAGCAGCCACGCTGGCGTTTCTTGCCTTCTTCAGCTCGGCACAGGCGGCCGCCGTCAAGCAGGAGCCTGCGCAGACCTCCGTCGCCGGCTGGAAGACGATCTTCAAGGACGACTTTTCAACGCTGGACTTTCGAGCTGGCGGCAAGGGAACATGGAAACCTCTCTACCCATGGGGCGCGCGCAACAATGCCAGCAACAGGGAAATGCAATATTATGTCGATCCGCGACCGAATGGCGACAATGCCGCCGTGCAGGCGCTGGCGCCATTTACGATCGACAACGGCATTCTGGCTATACGCGCGTCGAAAATTCCCGAAGGCCTTCGTATTCACACGGCAGGATTTGAATATGCCTCGGGCATGCTGACGACGGCTGGCCGCTTTTCGTTCACCTATGGCCGAGTGGAGATTCGTGCCCGGATGCCAAGTGGAAAAGGCTTGTGGCCAGCATTCTGGCTGCTTCCCGCGGACAAGACATGGCCACCGGAAATCGACGTTTTCGAGGTACTCGGTCAGGATACACGCAGGCTGCACGTAACCGCCCACAGCAGCCTTCACATTCCAGCCGGTGCACGATCGGCACAAAAAGGCACGGAGCTTGTCACCACCGATCTGTCCGACAATTTCCATGTCTATGGTGTCACCTGGACGAAGGATAGCCTCGTCTGGTCTCTGGACGACCAAATCATCTTCTCGACCCCGACACCGCCGGACATGCACAAGCCGATGTACCTTCTCGTCAATCTGGCTGTCGGCGGTTCGTGGCCCGGATCGCCGGACGCATCGACGCACCTGCCAGCAAATCTTCTCGTCGACTGGATACAGGTGAAACAGCCCGAGGTTGATAACGCAGTTCAAGAAAAGGGGATCACACAATGAAGATCATCAGTCTTTCGGCGCTCAGCATTGTCGCCGCGCTTTCGCTGTTGCCTCAAAAAGGCTTTTCTGACGAGCGAGATGTCTACAAGCTCGGTCCCGGCGACATTCTGCAGCTCAGCGTATTCGGTGTCGCCGACTTCGCGCGTCGCGTGACCGTCAATATCGATGGCAACATCTCCGTCCCGTTTCTGGGCGAACTACACGGTGAAGGTCTAACGATCCACGATCTGCGCGTGGCGCTGACCGATGGCCTGACGAAAGACGGGCGGATCCAGTCCGCCGACGTTTCCGTGGAAATAGTCGAGCTCCGGCCTTTCTATATTTCAGGCGATGTGTCGCGTCCGGGCGCCGTGCCCTATCGGCCGGGATTGACCGTCAGGCATGCTATCGCGCTTGCCGGCGGCTACGACGCCTTGCGCTTCCGAACCGAAAATCCCCTGATGACCGCTCCGGATCTCAAGAGTGAAAACGAGAGCCTCTGGATCGACCTCGCCCGGCAGAAGGCGCGTGCCATCAGCTTGAGGGCAGAACTGAACAGGACGCCTGACATCGACCTTACCAGTATTTATTCCGCGCCGCTGCAGCGCAAGACGCTGGACGAAATCGCTTCCTTCGAAGAAAGCGACCTGAAGATGCGTCTCGCCAATTATGCAAAACAGCGCACATTCCTGCAGATTTCCGTGAAAAATGCTGAAGGCACCATAAAGGCGCTTCAGGATAGGCAGGAGCGGAACGAGGAAAGCATCACACTTCAACAGGGTGCCGTCGACCGGATGAATATATCCGCATCCAAGGGCCTCGTCATGGCCAACCGCGTCGATGATGAACGCCGGTCGCTCGCCGAAATTCGCAGCCAGCAGGGCGACACCGAGGCAAGGCTTGTGCAGGCCGAGCACGACAGGGACGAGCTCGCCCGCAACATCGAAATTCAGGACGAACAACACAACACGCAGCTGAACGACGCCTTGCGTGATACCTCGATCGAGATCGCGAAACTTGCGGGCAGGATTCGCGCCTCAAGTGAGAAGCTGCTCTATACAGGTGCGGTCAAGGCGCAGATGCGCGGCGGTGAGGGCGGCCCATCGCTTGTCATCTACCGTAAGAACGGTGAGCAAACGATGCAGATTGCCGCTCAGGAAGACACCCCGCTCCGGCCCGACGATGTTCTCGAAGTCACGATCCGGCCCGAACAGATGGTGATGTCCCCGAACAGCCAGTAGGGCATCGTGAAGTTAGAGCGTGTTTGGGAATTAACCTGCTACGAGCCGATTGAGCATGAGGCGAATGGTTGCGATGTCGATCATTATCTCTGACGTCTGCACGCGATACTGATGGTCCTGTCTGATGGCACGACGATCATCTTGTGTCCGGCCGCGTATCTTGTCTTCGTTTCTGTAGAGCTCGGCAATGCGCCGCAGCGGCTCGGTGGCAATGGGGCGGGTCTGGCAGCGGCCAGTTCGTAAAAACGCCGACAAACATGCGACCAGCAGAAAGCCAGCGAGACAGTGTTCTTGGCAGCAAACGGGCGGTAGCCGCCATGCAGCCAACGTAGCCTCACTTCGAACGGAGCTGAACGGGATTGTGGTTGGCGACCATGCTGCGGCATCTTCGCGCGATTGGTGCTAGCCCCGACGCCGCGCCGGCTCTTGATGGAACGCCAAACGACATAACGCACGCGAAGGGATTCGAACCCTCAACCCCAACCCATTCGTGAGTTCGAAGCGAACTGCCCGAACCAGAAGGCGATCGCCTCCGTGGGTCGTCAAAGGCCAAGTGTGCTCAGCCAGCTATCGAAGGTCGGCAGCTCCTCCGTATGTGGCGGGTGTTCGATCCTGAGCTCTCCCATATGCTTGCGCACTTCGCTGGGGCTATAGCCGAATTCATGGGTGAATGCGCGGCTGAAATTAGCTGCAGAATCGAAACCAAATTTGCTGGCGATATCGATAATTTTTCGGTTATCGGCAGGATCGGCAATCGCCGCGCGGGCGGCCAAAAGCCGTCTTTTGCGGATATAGTTCAAAACGCCACCCGATGTTTGGAATAGCTCATAGAGTCGGGTGCGCGAAATCGCCAGTTCACGGCTCAAAGTTTCAGGTGTCAGATCCTCCGAACCCAGATTGTTTTGGATAAAGCGCCGGGCTCGAGTCATCAGCCCGATCTGCGAAGTTTGGTCGTTGACCATATGGCAATCCATAAGCGGCGCGACGCAATGGAACACCATCTCCCGAAGTTGGCTCCTTACACCCTGCAGATCATCCCTTGTTAGACGATCAAGATTCGCCTCGAGGAAGGCGACGTAATCGGAGAGAAGCTTCACGCGCGCACCGCTGAAAACAACATTGTTGCTAGCGCCCGGCAGTCCGCCTCGATCGGCAAACAGATCATAAGGCAGGATCAGGGTGACCGATTCCGCGCTCAGGGTACGTCCGTAAAAAGGATAACCGAGTGTGCGGATTTCCATCATGCCAGGCTCGTTTTCCGCAACCCGCCCATTGACGCCGGTCCATGTTCTTCCGGTGCGCAGGAACGTAATCTGCCAGTGATCTACGGAGCTAAAGCGTACCTTCTCGGCGGAGCGCTCGTAGCTGAAAGCCGGTGTGGCTTGCTGGATAAGCAGCACCCCTTCAAGATTCCAGACGGTTTGATTGACCGGAAAACAGTCATCAACTTTTGCATTCTCCGGCAAGCGCATATCTATGAGCGGCGCCATGCGATCCTGCCACGCAGGAAACTGTTGATCCAAGCCCAGATCTCGAGTCGAAAACGGCAGGGACACGAGCTGCGGCACGCCTTGGGTTCCGCTACAGAGCGGCACCTGGGATATACGCGGCCACCGACGTCTTTCTACAAACGTTGGCTGTTCTGAAGAAACATCAGCTTTGCTCCACATCATTGTGACGGCCTTTCAATAGTACGCTGAAAGTTGTCCAGTCTTAATTACCGTATGTTCTCCAAGTACTGAATAAGCATCCAATACATGAGCGAGACCAAACAGTTAGGGCGGAAAATAATCTTGGCGTAGAGAACAGTTCCTTTCCCGGATACCTAAATCGGTATAGGAACACCCAAAAATGGCCTGAATCTGATTGCATGGCCCCCTTAGAAAGGGGCAGAGAAACACGTGGAAAGCTACCGTGTTGTATTTTGGGAAGTGCGTTCTGCCTAAAGGCAACGCAACGGCAGACAAGTTCGCGAAAGCAAAAGGCGCCCGACCGAAGGTTCTGGGCAGCGATCGCAAGTTACGCAAAATGAACGCCCTTAAGGATGGCATTGTTGCAGACCTTGGCCTGAAATTGCAACAAATAATTAAGCAGAAATCCTTAATATTATCAAGCAACTTATGACGAAAAATTAAACAATTTTCGCCATAAATGACACAGAGCAACAATCACAGGAAGTAACTGATGAAGTTGAATCGACACATATATAGTGAGCGCCCTAATCATCGCCTATTAAAATTGGCACTAGCTTCTTTCGGCGCGCTGGCAATTTCCACAACTCTACTTAGCAGCGTAAATGCAGCTGATTTGAAGCGGCCGGAAAAGAAAACCATAGAATTATATATGAAAAAATATGAGAGAAATCACACGTTCTTCTACAACGGGAACCCCCGTGCAGCGAAAGTCAATGTTTCCGCAGAGGAGTATTTCAAGGGTGCGCCCTATATTTGCACACCAAGCGGATTTGGAAGAACATCGCACTGTCGTGCGCGCAATACATTTTGATGCAGATATAGGTTCTTGCGGATCATTCAAGAGACGGAAATAGGGGCTGCTATCTTAGACAGCGGTTGCACGAATTGATGATAGACAATTCGCTTCCGCACTTCGCTATAGCCCCTATTCCAGCGTCCGATTTTCAACCCGGCAGGTGTTTGCTGACATAGTCACCCCGCCGCAGTTTGCGGACCTCATCATCATGCTTGAGCGGATTGTGCCGGAACACATACCATTTTCCGCCCGATGCCCGTTTCTGATAGATGACCCCTGCTTTCTCACGATGCATAAAGCAGGAGACATTCTGTGTGGCAAATTTCCTGCTATGCCAAAGGGCATTCATGCAGAGCTTGCCCCTGTTGGACGTATACCAGCTGCCCTTTGCGTAAGACTTTTGGGCACCTGTATGCGACCATGCGATGAAATGATGCCGGTTTTTCGAGAAAAAACCCGCACCATTTTTCCATACCCACGAGCGTCCAACATAGAGCCTACGTACTTCGGCGGCGCTCATTGGCATTGCCTTACTGGCCGCGCGGGTGATCACCCGATCAGCCTGTTGTTGTGTTGCTGCACTGGCTGTCCCGAATAACAGCAACGTCGCAAGCGCAGCATTCAAGATGACGAAACGGAACGAAGACATTTTTGTTTCCACTTCAGCTGTTTACTGCGGTGATCAGTTCACGAGGGGGCTGGCAACAACACGCCAATCCGGCCGACCCAAGCCATCCGGCCACGGATAGACTTCACGGTCGTTGAAATATACGACTGCTGTCATGTCTGGGAATTCGGCATGCGGCTTGGCGGCTTCTTCAGCCCAAGCGCGATTGTAAGCGTCATTCCCCTGATAGCCCAGTTCGGCGATGACGATCGGCTTTCCAAAGGCCTTAACGCGGTCGTAGCCCGGCTTGGTCGCTTCCACAAAAGTTGAGTCCCGTCCGATTTTTTTCTGATCGAATGGCTGGTAGCCGAAGACCGAAAGACCGACGACATCAACGTAACGATCGCCGGGGTAGTAGGCTTCAAGTCCCTCCTTCCCCATTGGGGACCACATATATTTCGCGGATGGTAGACTTTGGCGGCATACCGTGATGGCATGCCGATAGGCCTTCACATAGCCTTCTGGTTTCCAGTAGGCCCAAGTGAATTGCCCGTTCTTTTCATCCATTTCCTGGGCCCAGCGGATGGTAACGGGGCTCTGGAGCTTAGCTGCCGCCGAACACACCGCTGCCATGTTGGCATCGTAGCGACCGGCGAGAATCCCGCTCAAAAGATCCTCGGGCGCAACGCGCCAGTCGCGCGCCCAGGACCAGGGCTCAATCGTAATCAGCAATGCGCGCCCGCGCGTACGCGCATAAGCATCCGCCGTGCTGAGAGTTGCGAGATCGACATCTTCCCAGGCTAGGAAGAGATGCTCGATCTTGGGATTATGGTCGTTGGCAAAATCCCCATTCGGATCATAGGCACCCGAAGCAAGCGATTGCGGGGTGATGATCGGCCTCTTGTCATGGAACAGGCTTTGGTTCTCGGCCTTTGCCTCCAGAACATCACTGGCAGTGTAAGCTGCTCCGCAAATAGCGGCAGTGCAAAGCATAGCTGCCGTCAGTTTGGATATGGTTTTCATTGGAGTGTCTCCTTCTTCTGCTCGGTTTTGCCCGCGCTCAAGGTGGCTTTCACGACATCTAGTCGCTGCGAAACCAGGTCATCAGCGACCAGCTTCTCCGCCTCATCGGCTTTTTGGGCGACGGCATGACGAAATACGAACCAGGACCCATCCGGCTCATGCCTTTGGTAGATGGTTCCATTGCTAATTTGATGGACAAAGCAGGTTTTTGCCGGGAACTTGCCGTTTGTCGCATGCCAAGCCGCCACCAAACATAGGCGACCCGTATCGGTTACTGTCCAACGGCCCTCGGCCCAGGACTGACCTCCTGCTCCATCGATCCAGGCGAAAAACCGGCGATCTGCATCCTGCATTCGTCCCGCGCCATCGGACCACTGCCAAGTCTTGTCACGATAAAGCACATAGAGTTCACCCGCCCTCATGGGCCGGGCGCTTGTCGGCAGCTTGACATCGACCTTGGCGGCGGCGGCATTGCTCGACGCGGTAAGCCCGAACGCAGTGGCGAAGGCCAGCGCTGTCGCACAAGCAAGGTGGGTGGCTTTGTTGTTCGATGACGTCATTTTTGTTCCTCCCGCACAGCAACCGAGGCAGCTTTTGCCGTTGTTATGTTGACCGCCCGTAGGGTACTGTTCCTCCGCCTCGCGGTGTTTTGAATATCGCTCTCTGTCCTGGCCGACCGGCCGATGGATGAAACGCGAAACCCAAGCTGTTCGGCCGCATCGGCATTCAAGGCGTTTCTAAGATCTATGAGAATTGGCTGACGCATGTTCTGCTTGAGTTGAGCCAGATCGATCTTCTTGATGGTTTCCCATTCCGTGATGACGACAACGGCGTCGGCGCCTCTCGCGCACTCATAGGGGTCGTCACAGAATTCGACGTCGTTGAGGATTTTCGCAGCATTCTCCATGCCGACAGGGTCATAGGCGCGGATGCGGCCGCCGAAACGTTGCAACGCTTCTATGAGTGGCACAGAGGGCGCATCGCGCATGTCGTCGGTATCGGGTTTGAACGTGAGGCCGAAGATGGCAATGGTCAGGCCGTCTATGTCGTTGCCAAGTGCTTCCATCACTTTCAGCGCCATGCGTCGCTTACGTGCCTCATTGGCGCTGACGGTCTCCTCCACAATGCGAAGAGCTACCCCATGATCCTGCGCTGTCCGCAGAAGCGCCAGCGTATCCTTTGGAAAACAGGAGCCGCCATAGCCAGGCCCGGCGGTGAGAAAACTTGTCCCAATACGCTTGTCGAGCCCGATGCCGAGCGCCAGCTCGTTTACGTCGCTGCCCACCTGTTCGCAAAGATCGGCCAGTTCATTGATGAAGGTGATCTTGGTCGCCAGAAATGCGTTCGCGGCATATTTGATCAGTTCCGAGGTGCGTCGCATGGTGATGAGAACCGGCGTGTTCTGCGACGCGATCGGACCGTCATAGAGTTCGATAAGACGCTTGGACGCGCGCTCGTCCTCGACACCGATCACAACGCGGTCCGGCGCAAGAAAGTCGCTGACCGCAACGCCTTCGCGTAGGAATTCCGGATTGGAGGCAACAGAGAACGTGCCGGCTTTGCGGACAGAACCGATGATCTTCTGCACCACGTCCCCCGTGCCGACAGGCACGGTCGATTTGACCACCACAACCGTGTTGTCCGCGATCAACGGCGCAAGTTCGCGCGCTGCCATATAGACGAAGGAAAGGTCCGCATCTCCATGATCGGCGCGTGGCGGCGTGCCGACAGCTATGAAGACGACCGCGGCTCCGTCTACCGCCTCGGCCAGGTTGCAGGTGAAGTCAAGCCGTCCCGAGGCGTAGTTGCGCTCGACCAATTCGTCGAGTTCGGGCTCGTAGATCGGCATTCTGCCCTGCTGGAGGTCTGCAATCTTCCGCGCATTTTTATCCACACAGACAACAGTGTTGCCCCATTCGGCAAAGCATGTGCCGCTAACCAAGCCTACATATCCGGTTCCGATAACAGCTATTTTCATTTGCGTTCGCGCCAATGGCGCCCTTTCCTGTTATCAATTCGTGTCAGCGCCACTCGTGCGCCAACGGGGATTGAACACGATCCTGTGCAGGTCATGTCCGCCTATTCCGGCGCCCGCGACCGAAAAACGGTATTCGAACAGCGTGTAGCCGCTCGTGTCCCAGGTCAGCGACTCGACGCCGCTACGGCCGCGCTCGATGGTGGCAACACATGGCAAAACGATCAGGGTGAGCAGGCTTCCGGCGAGCGCCGGACGATAAAAGCGGCTGGCCATGCACACGATGTTTTCGCGAGCATGCTGCAGAACGATAACCAAGACGAGCAGCGTATAGATGGCTGCGTTCACCGTGGCGAAAATGTAGAAGCCGCCGGTGTCTCTGGCATTGGCGACGAACAGTACCGGCAGAACTGAGATCAGCGACAGCAAGATATAAGGCGCGAGAACTCTAGAAGGGAGCGGATCGACATCAGACGTGCCCTTCGGCGTGACCCGAAAATCCACGAAAGATCCCGTTGCCCAGTCGCGCACCGCCGCCAGAGTTCCCGCAAGTGCCCACGGCCAGCGGGCGAACAGAAACAATGTCATTTCCCAACTGAGAATCTTGGCATCCACCGGCCGGAAGGTGCCGGTTTTGCGCCACCGATAGGCAAGCAGGATCAGCAGCACCGACTGTGGCACGAAATGAAGCAGAAAGTCAGGATAGGACACATCAACGAAAATCCTTCCGCTTATAAGCGCGGCCACGGGCAGGAAAAACATCAACGCCATGAAGAGCGAAAAGAGACAGTACCAAAGCTGTGAGAACAGGAACTGCATCTTCAGCCGCAATGGCAGATGTCTGACCAGCTTCGGCGAATATTGCAGCAGGATCATCATCAGGCTGCGCGACCATTGGAACTCTTGCGTAATGAGATCTGTGAAGGTACGCGGACCATCGCCATGAGCGATGGCGTCGAGTGCATGAACACCGCGCCAACCGTGCGCGTTCATCATCAACGTGGTCGAGTGATCCTCGGCAAGTTCAGGCCCAAGCCCACCTATATCCTTGAGGGCTGCGGTTCGAACGGCGTAGTGCGAGCCGATGCAAAGCGGTGCCAGCCCGCCATTGAAGCCTGCCTGCAGCGATCCATGCATGCTGGCTTCGGCATAGAGACGACCACGCGCTGACCAACTTTCATGGGCGTTATGGTCACATATGCTGGGCGCGGAGACATAGCCAACGGCCGGATCGGCGAAGGGACGCAGCATCTGATAAAGATAGTCAGGTTCCGGCACATGATCGGCATCAAGCTGGGCAACGAAATCATAGCGCGCATAGCCATAGTGATCATAAAAGAAGGCGAGATTGCCTTCCTTGCAACGGGTACGGCGCGGCCATGTCTGGCGGTGATAATCCTCACGACCCTTACGAGTGGAAACATGAACGCCTTGTTTGTGGCACCAGTCCAGTGTCGCGGGCGAAGGATCTTCATCGGCAAGCCAGGTGTCGTGCGGCACTTTTTGCGCCAACATGGCGGACAATGTCTTAGCCACGATTTCGAAAGGCTCCGATGGTGCCTTCGTCACCACCATTGCCACGCGGCTGCCGGCAGGCAAACGCAGCCGTCCGCTTGGTTTCCGCGCGCGGTAGAAGACGACAATAAAGTAGACCGGAATGATTGTGACCCACGCCAGCACCGAGGTCACCAAAATGGATCCGACAAGATAAACATGGTGCGCGGGGACAAACCACCAGCGCCAGAAGTAGACAACCGCGGCAAGCCATAAAGCGGTGCCGGCAAGATATTCAGCGCGCCGATAACCGGCCAGGACTGGCACCATTAGCGGTTCGTCTCGTATTGCTTGAGCTTGTATCTCGCGCATACTCATTCGTGCACCTCCAATCCGAAGAAAGGAGCGGCAGTTCGGATGATCGTTTCAATGTTTGAATAAAGAGGCTGAAAGCCGAGTTTCTCGGCTGCAAGACCCGAAGCTGCGTAGAGCGCAGGCGGGTCGCCTGCCCGACGGGCACGCATTTCGACCGGCACCGGGCATCGGGAGATTCGCCTGATCGCGGTCAGAATCTCCTTAATGGATGTTCCGTGGCCAGTACCCAGGTTGACGGCGAGATTGGCGCCACCTCTCATCAGATATTCAACGGCTAGTATGTGAGCACGCGCAAGATCCATGACATGGATGTAGTCGCGGATGCATGTGCCGTCCGGCGTGTCGTAGTCGTCGCCGTAGACTTGAAGAAAGTCGATAGAGCCGCTTGCGGCAAGCAGTGCACGAGGGATCAGATGTGTCTCAGGATCATGCCACTCGCCGAGTTCTTGCTCCGGATCGGCGCCTGACGCGTTGAAATAGCGGAGTGCCGCATAATGCAGCCCATAGGCCGCCGAATAATCGGCGAGCATATGTTCCGCAATCAGCTTTGTTCTGCCGTAAGGATTTATCGGCTGCGGGATCTGGTGCTCGCGGATCGGTAGATGATCCGGAATGCCGTAGATCGCGCAGCTCGATGAGAAGATCAGCTTGTCCGTACCCGTGCGGCGGCATGCTTCCAGCAACGAATGAGTGCCGTTCACATTGTTGGCGTAGTATTTCGCTGGATCTTCAACGGACTCACCCACATAGGCCGAGGCCGCGAAATGTATCACCGCATCAGGGCTGTATTTTGTGAGAACCTCGACGAGGCGTTGCGTGTCGAGAATATCCCCCTTTTCAAGGGGACCCCAGCGTACCGACTCTTCATGGCCTGTCGAGAGATTGTCATAAACAATCGGCTCATAGCCTTGCTTGCGCAAAAGCTTGGCGGTGTGGCTGCCGATGAAGCC
>NZ_AJVM01000007.1:0-60316 GCF_000281735.1 Rhizobium sp. AP16
TGGCAGGAGCGGCAAAAGCCCCTCCTGCATGGTGCGAATTGTTACCGAAGAGCCGTCACCGCATTCTCGATGCGATCGCAGGCTGCCCTGATCGCATCCATCGATGTCGCGATGGACAGACGGAAATATGGCGACAGGCCATAGGCAGTGCCCTGGAGCGCGGCCACGCCAACACCATCCAATAGATAGAGCACGAAATCGAGATCGGTTTCGATCGTCTTCCCATCCGGCGTCTTCTTGCCGATGACACCGGCGCAATTCGGAAACAGATAGAAGGCTCCATCCGGCACAAGGCACGACAAGCCGGGGATGGCGTTCAATCGCGCGCAGGCATAGTCGCGACGCTCCTTGTAGACCTTCACGCTTTCGCTGACGAAGGACTGATCGGCTGTCAGTGCGTGTGCCGCAGCTGCCTGGCTCACCGAGGATGGGCAGGACGACATTTGCGACTGCAGCTTGTTGATCGCGGCAATGATCGGCGCCGGGCCGGCGGCATAGCCGATGCGCCAACCGGTCATCGCGTAGGATTTCGATACGCCATTGGCGAGCAGAACACGATCCTTCAGCGCCGGCACGGCCGCCACCAAAGTCGTCATCGGCTCATCACGGAACCAGACCTGATCATAGATGTCGTCGGAGAGAACGAAGACATGGGGATAACGCAGGAGCACCGCGCCGAGTGCCTCCAATTCGGCCCGTGTGTAAGCAGCGCCTGTCGGATTGGATGGAGCGTTCAGGATCAGCCAGAGCGTCTTCGGCGTGATGGCCGCTTCGAGCGCTTCGGGAGTCAGCTTGAAGCCCTGCTCCTGCGGGCATTGCACGATGACCGGTTTGCCATCATTGGCGATGACCATATCGGGATAGGAGACCCAGTAGGGCGCGGGAATGATGACCTCCGCATCGCCTTCGACGCTGGCCATCAGTGCCAGGAACAGGATCTGCTTTGCACCGCCGCCGACGCAGATCTCGTTATCGGCATAACGCAGGCCGAGACGACGTTCGAAGTCACTGATGATCGCCTTGCGAAGCGCCGGCGTGCCGTTCACGGCGGTGTATTTCGTCTCGCCGCGATCGATGGCCGCATGTGCGGCGGCCTTCACATTCTCCGGGGTATCGAAATCGGGCTCGCCCACCGTCATGTCGATGATATCGCGGCCGACTGCCTTCAGTTCGCGGGCGCGCGCCGCCGCCGCCGTGCTGGGCGACACTTTGATTCTCGACACGCGCGATGCAGGCACAAAAGTGCTCATGGGAGTTTCCTCAGTTCTGGTTGTGAGCTGTTCAACGCGGCATTAATGAACGGCGTCGGTTTCACCGCGCATCTTTCCGGTCAGGAAGAGTTCGCCAAGCTCATCATGCGTGATGTCCTTCGGCAGGCCGTCCCAGATGACTTTGCCGAGACGCAGGATAACGGCGCGCTCGGCGACCTCCATTGCCTTCTTCGTGTTCTGCTCGACAAGAAGGATCGTCTGGCCTGCGGCGTGAAGACGGAGAAGCTCATCGAACACCACGCCGATGGCCGCTGGCGACAGGCCGACGGAAGGCTCGTCGACCAAAAGAACTTTCGGCCGCTGGAGGACCGCCATGGCCACTTCAAGCAGTTGCTGTTCCCCACCCGACATGTTGCCGGCAAGCGTCGAGCGGCGCGTTTTCAGGATCGGAAACAGATCATAGACATAGTCCCGATCTGCCTTCACTTTGGCATCACGGATCGTATAGGCCGCCATCTGCAGGTTTTCGTCGACGGTCATCACCGGAAAGTTGCAGCGCCCCTGGGGCACAAAGGAAATACCCTCCCCCAGAATGGCGCGCGACTTGTAGCCGGCTATGTTCTTGCCGCGCCAGCCGATGCTGCCGCCCTTGATGGTGGTCATGCCGTAGAGCGTCTTGAGCAGCGTCGACTTGCCCGCTCCGTTTGGCCCCATCAGCGCGACGAACTGGCCGGCGGGTACATCGAGGTCGACGCCGTTGAGGATATCGAGATTGCCATAGCCTGCCTTCAGGCCCTGGATCGAAAGGTTGGAATCAGCCTCCAAGATAGGCCTCCCTGACGCGCTGGTCCTGAATGATGTCTTGCGGCAAGCCCTCGACGAGCTTCGTTCCCTGATCGAGAACGATCACGCGTTGGCAAATGCTGGTCACGACATCGATGTTGTGCTCAATCACCAGGAAGCTGACGCCGAGCGACTTGTTCGCATAGAGGATCGTCTCGACCACCCGCTCGATGATCTTCGGATTGATGCCGGCCATCGGCTCGTCGAGCAGAATGATCTTCGGTTCCGGCATCAGCATCGACGCGAACTGAATCAGCTTCTGCTGGCCGCCGGAGAGATTACCCGCCGGCTGGTGGCGCACATCCCACAGGCCCGCCATCTTGATGAGATCGCGTGCTCTTTCCCGCAGTCCGGCGATCCGCTGGCGCGACAGCCTGCCAAGCCCGAATGTCGACAGCAGCGACGGAAAGGTGAACATCTGGCCGGCAATGACGAGGTTCTCCTCCACATCGAGCGACTTGAACGTCACGGTCTTCTGAAACGAGCGGAGCATGCGGCCCTCGCGGGCAATGCGGTTCAGCGACCAGCCGGTAATGTCCTGACCATCGAGGATGACGGTTCCTGAATCTGGCTTGGCGAGGCCCGTGCTGCAGTCGAAGAAGGTCGACTTGCCGGAGCCGTTCGGCCCGATCAGCCCGGCGATCTCACCGCGGTCGATATGGATGCTGACGTCGTTGACGGCCTTGACCGCACCATAGGACTTGCTGAGGTTCTTGATCTCGAGAATGGGGAGATGGCTCACTTCGCACCTCCGATCGCATTCCAGAAGCGATTGATGAGTGGAGCAAAACCCTTCTTGAACCAGAAGACGAGCACCAGAAGACAAAGCCCGTAGGCGATCATCCGAAGTTCCGGCGTGACGCGCAGCGCTTCCGTCAGGCCGACGAAGAGGAGGCTACCGAAGACGGTTCCCGAGATCATCCCCGCGCCGCCGCCGAGCACGATGATCAGCATTGTCGTCGAATAATACATCTGGAACGTCAGCGGGCTGACGACGGTCAGATAGTGAGCGTAGAGACTGCCACCCACCCCGGCGAAAACGGCGCTGATCATGAAGACGATCAGCTTGTAACGCCACGTCGGAATACCGACGGACTCCGCAAGCGTTTCGTTCTCGCGGATGGCAATCATGTTACGGCCAGCCGGCGAGCGGACGATCGCCCAGACGACAAGGGTTGCGAGCGCACCGACGGCCAGAGCCAGATAATAGAAGTTCGTGGTCCCCGAGACAGTGAAGGACCACGGGCCGAGCGCGAAATGCGGCTTCGGTATTCCCGACAATCCCATGTCGCCGCGGGTCACGGAGATCCAGTTCTTGGCGATCGCCTGGCCGATGATGACGAAGCCGAGCGTACACATTACGAAGGATGTCGAACGCAAGCGTAACGCTGGAATACCAAGCGGAAGCGCAATCGCTCCGGCAACGAGCCCCGCGGCGACCGCGTTCACATAGAATGGCGTCCCATAGGTGACCGCGAGAAGTCCGGCTGTGTATGCGCCAATGCCGAAGAAGGCGGCCTGGGCGAGGGAAAGCAGTCCCGTATAGCCGACGAGCAGGTTCAGCCCATGAGCCGGAAGCATGAAGATGAGCGCGATGATCAGCGCGTGCGTGACGTAACGGCTGCCGATGAAGGGAGCAGCAAGCGCAAGCACGAGCAGGATGGCGGCAAGCGGAACACGAAAATCGCGCCGGCGCAGCTGTTCAGTCGTTTCCGCGAGAGACATATCGAGTCCTCAAAATTCGAGAAAGTTTCGGCGGGATGCGCTTAGAAGCGCGCCTGCGTCGAGAAGAGCCCATGCGGTCGCCACATCAGCATCAGAATGAGCGTTGCAAAGCCGACCGTGTCGCGGAATTGAAGCCCCACATAGGTCGCCACCAGGCTTTCCGCGATGCCCAGGATCATGGCCGCGAAGAATGTGCCGCGAACGTTTCCAAGGCCGCCCATGATGATGATCGGCAGCGTCTTGAACGTGATAAGTTCTCCCATGCCGCCATAGACGCTGACGTTGACCGGCGCGGTCAGCACGCCGGAGAGCGCGGCCAGTGCCGCCCCCAGGACGAAGGTCCGCAGCACCACCTGCGGCACGTCGATGCCGACGACTTCACAGCACTCGACATTCTGGGACACGGCGCGCATGGACTTGCCCATGCGGCTGTAGGTGACCATCAACTCAAGGCCGATGAAGACCAGCAGACAGACGACCAGAATGATGATGCGCTGCTCCGCCAGACTGAATCCGAGGATCGAGACCGGCTCGATATATCCGCCGGAAAAGAATTTGTATCCGCCGCCGAAGACGAGGATCACCGTGTTCTGCAGAACGAGTGCGATACCAAGCGTGGCAAGCACCCCGGACTCTGCCGGAGCGCCGACCATGCGTTGCATGACAAGCTTTCCCACGACATAAGCGACGACGATCGTCGAGAGGACGCCCACTATGATGGACGCTTCATAGGACAAGCCGAGATAGTCGATCGCGAACCATGCCCCGAAGGTCCCGAGCATGTAATATTCGCCATGGGCGAAATTGATAGCCCTGAGCACGCCGAAGATCATCGTCATACCAACAGCGACGATCGCATAGACCGAGCCCGTCACGATACCGTTGATGACCTGCTCGAGGATGGTCGAGAACATGGTGATATTCCTCGCGCTCGGTTATTGGGCAGGGTACTGGATGTCCGCCGTATAGGCGCCCTTGATGCTCGGCTTGCCGTTCTCGATCTGGAGAAGGATCATCGGCAGGCGCGCCTGGTTGTGATCGTCGAAGGTGACCTCACCGACGGGGCTGTTGTATTTTATCTTGGAGAGCGCCGCGCGCACCTTGTCCTGTTCGATGCTGCCCGCCTCGTGGATAGCCTCGGCAAGCAGATGAACGGTGTCCCAATGGACGTAGGCGTGGTTGTTGGGCGCTTCTTTATAGGTGGCGGTGAACTTTTCGACAAAGGCCTTGCTGGCCGGTGAATCCCATGCCGGTATCCAGGCGGCGGCCTCGACAGCACCTTCGAGCGCCGTCGGAGCGGATTTAATGGTCTTCTCGGTGTTGAACTCGCCGTTGCCGATCAGGGTTACCTTGCCAGCAAGACCAAGCTCGATCATCTGCCGCGCAATGATCGGCGTTGTATCGGCAAGGCCGTACAGGATGATCGCCTGCGCGCCATTGTCCCGGATCTTCGCCAGCACGCTGCGGAAGTCGACTTCGCCTTCCTTGTAATAATCCTCGCTAAGGATCTCACCCTTGAACTGCGGCAGGTATTTCTTGGTGAACTCGATGGCAGAGCGACCATAGTCGCTGTCGACGGAAAGGACTGCAAATTTGGTAAAGCCGCGCTGTTCGGCGGCATACTTCGCAACGATAAGCGCGCGGTTTTCATCCGTGGGGTAATTGCGGTAGGTCCACTTGAAACCGCCGACGCCCGCTCCGTATGTGATCTTCGGATTTGACGAGGCGGCGTTCAGCAGCAGGACTTCGGCGTCCTCCACGACGGGCTGCATCGCAAGCGTCACCGAGCTGGAGACGTCGCCAATGACGAAGCCGACTTCGTCTTCATCGATCAGGCGGCGAGTGGCAGAGACCCCTTCGACAGGCGTACCCTGGCTGTCGGCATTGTAGAGCTCGATCTTATGCCCGTCGACGCCGCCGGCATCGTTGATTTCCTTCACGGCGAGCTCCGCGCCATGCATCGAAAATGCACCATATCGGGCGTTCGGGCCGCTCATCGGCGCGACGATCCCGAGCTTGATGGGAGCGCCTTCGGCTCTCGCCGCGCTCGAAATATTCGGCGCGAGCGTCACCAGTGCCAGCAAGGCGGTAGAAATACAAAGTGCTCTGCGGGTTATCGTATGCATCATGTTCCCACTCCGTTTTCGGATGCGATCGCCCGGCTTTTGCCGTGACGTGCCTGGTGCCGCTTTTGCGGTTCTTCCTCGTCACAGTAGGTTCATAGACGCGTATCTGGCCAACACAACTCCATTCTGCCGCCATAGCGTTTCTTTATGGCGAAGCGCCATTTCCGACCGGCGGTTTTGTGCGCGAAGGCTGGAATTGCGACATTGCTCGTGTAGGATCACACGATGACGAACACCTCAGATCCGCATCATGACGATGCAGAAATCCACCTCAGCGCTGACGAGGCTATCGTGCTCTTCGAGCTTCTGTCTCGCTGGTGCGATTCGAAGGCAATTCATACCCCTACCCCCGACAGCAAGTGTTTCGAAAGCACGGCGGAATGCGCCGTGCTCCACGGCGTTCTCGCAAGTCTTGAGAAACAACTCGTCGCTCCGTTTAAGGAAGACTACCATCAGATCGTAAAAGAGGCGCGGCGGCGGCTGGTGGACCTTTGGGATTATCCGACCCTTAAAGGCTGATCGGCGGCAATGAGTGGAGACGTGGCGCTGTGACAAAGCTTTGAAAGTAGTTGTTGGCAGCCCATTCCGAAAGCGACCGCACCTGGCATTCGAGATTGAAATCGAACGCCAAATTATGTGTCCTTACATTGACACCTACACTACCGCACCTACCCGTTTGGGCGTCTATACGCAGGGTAGAGACGGTTGTATTGATAGGTCGTTCACTACCCGGTGAACCATACTGCGCCAGGCGTTAACGCCCCCAACCTACGCCTGGCGCCCCCTCCGCCAATGGATACTCCTCGCTGCGCCAGCATGATGGCGTCGGGATTTCAGGCAAGCTTCATCGTCCAAACACACGGGACATGAGCCGAGGGAACTATCAACAGCGCCAGGAATACGCCCCCACCAATATCGCAAACAACTCCGCCGGTTCGCTCGCAAGGTCACCTGCGCGCGCCCTGCATATTAGAAATCTTTTCTACGATCATGCGGGTTATTTGGCATCAACCGGAATGGTCATCCAGATGCTCGCGCCATATAGTCTATTAAATTAGTAGATTATAAACGCTGCCCCGCCGAATACACTCGGTAATCCAGTCGGCAGGGCAGATTTTAGCGGGTGATCGCAATGGCAAAACAAGTGATCGAATATGCCGGCGTGCCGGTGGGAATCGTCGTTCCGGACAGGGACCTGCTGAAGTTCATCGCCGTCAAGTTTCATGTGCATGATCTTGACGGCCAGCACTTTGCCTCCGCCTCCGACGTGCAGCGGGCAATCCACAAGCTGATCTCGGCCTCTGGCAACCGCGTCGATCGCGCCGCCTGATCGGAGGGATGTCATGGGCAGGCTGCGCCACTTCTTCCGTCTCTCCGCCCAGCGCGACGATCTTGAAACGAGGCTGCTTGCTCAGGAGTATCGCTTCCTGCTCCTGGACGATCATTTCGACGACGGCATCGACAGGGAACTGCAATCGAGATGCGACGAGCTCTCCGCTGAAATCTCGGCGCGCCGCTACCGGCATCATCGTTGACAGTCCGCCTCGCCTCCCTTTGCGACGATCGGCCTCTGCCATGATCGACAACAAAAGCACTGTAGCGCTCAACCAGGAACAGAATGCATGCCAAACGGATTTTTCGCCAAAAGAGCCCTCGTGTTGCGAACCACATTGAGAGCAGCAGTTCTCGCTGCCGTCATCCCGTTTGCCTTCCAGAATACGGCCCTTGCAGACCAAAAAGTGCTTCTGTCCTATGAGGCGACGCCTTCCGCAGGGTTCCATCTGCCACGGCTCGCCCAGGCGAGTTATGGCGACCGGGCGGCCTTCTCGGCCGAAGTGCCGAAAGACATCGTACCGAAGATCATAGTGGCCAATGGCATCGACCCCGGGACCCTGGAGACGGAGGTAACGCCCGGCGGGTATCTTCTGAAAACCAACGCCTCGCTTCAGACCGAAGGAGCACTTGATGATGCCGTGGCAGATCGCCTGGCCGGCTCTCTTGGTTATATCTTCCGCCAGTATAGCGTCCTCGTCTCTCGCCTGGACGACACAGCTGGCAGCACCGGTTTCGTTGTCGTGCGGTTCCCCAAGGATAGCCTCAACGCCGCCGTCGCGCAGAAATTCTTCGAGACGGCAGAGGCGTCGAAAAAGGGCTTGGGCGGCGGCTACACGGCATTCGGGGACGAGCAAATCTTCCTCAACGTCACGAATTCCGAAGGAAAACCCTATAGCGGCCTCGACGACACAACCTTCCTTGACGGCCTGAAGCAAGCTGCCGCATCGTTTGGCGCACCGGCGCCGGAAGTATCTGCCTCCGGCAGGGCAACGGCACGCTTTATCGGGAATGATTGGGACAAGTCCAAAGAAGGCGAAGACTATATCAACCGGCTCGGCGGGCCGGATTCCGAGCTGATGAAAAAACTGGACGAAATCAGCAAGGACTATGCATCCCTCGTCGCGAAGACAGCCGAAAGCAAAGGTTGGAACAAGGGTGAATGAGGGCTCGCACCCGGCACGAAAGCACGAGTCGGGTTCAGCGAGAACAGGCGATCCAATACTATAGCCAATATTCGAAGGCCCCATCCATGTCCGTTACAGTCCAGCCACTCGGTCTTGATCACGCTGTCATTGGCGTTCTCGACCAACTCGATGCCGCAGCGGCGGTTTACCGCAAGCTTGGCTTCACGCTGACCCGGCGGGGCTATCACACGCTCGGCTCCATCAACCATCTTGCCGTCTTCGGCGAGACCTATCTCGAGCTTCTGGGATTTCCGCCGGGGGACGATAAGAAACGGAGCGATCTCTGGTCCTATCCGGTCGGCCTGAATGGTCTTGCCTTTCGCACGACCGACGCTGCAACCTTGCGAGGCGAACTGGCCACCGCCGGCAAACCGGTAACCGACTGGAAAGACTTCTCCCGCCCCGTTGACGTGGATGGCGTACAGAAACCTGCCAGTTTCCGGACCTTCCAACTCGGCCAGGACGCGATTTCCAATGGCCGCTTCTTCTTTTGTCAGCACAATACGCCGGAGCTGGTGTGGCGCCCGGTCGATCAGGACCATCCGAACAGCGTTTTGGATATCAGTGACGTCTTTATCGTCAGCCGTAAGCCTCAAACGATTACCGAACTCTTCGACGGGCTCCCAGCGACGACGGCGCCCCGGATCGACAAGGATGGTATTGTCATCCAAGCTGGCGGCGTCACGATCCATATCCTTTCTGAGGACAAGGCCGTCGCCCGTTTCGGATCAGCCATTCCGCAGAGCTTTGAGGGCAATGAGCGAAAGGTCGCCCTCGGACTAAAAGTCCGCTCACTCAAGACCGCAGCAGATGCCCTCGCGCTCGGCGGTTTTTCGCCTCTAGCCTTCGAGAGCGGCTGGCTTGTCGATGCTGTCGCCGCCAATGGCGTCGCGCTTTGGTTCAGGGAATAGCAAGGACTCACACCGACATCATGAAGCTCGAGTCACGTCCCTCCAGGACGATTGGCTCGATCTGCGGTTCGGCCGTTAAGAGGAACACCGCCCAGAAACGAAAAAGCCTGCCGCGGGAGGAGGTGCGGCAGGCTTTTCGAAAAGAACCGAACAGCGACTGGGAGGAGGAGTGTCGCTGTTCCTACAGACGTCCCTGGGAGGAGGAGTGGGCCGTCTGAAATTCGAAGCTCTGCGGGAGGAGGTGCATCGCTTCGATGGTTTGAAGATACTCCGAATATAAATCATTACCATGCCTTATGCTGCACTGCAGCTATGCAAGAAATACATGCCGGAAAGAATTCGCGATGGAAGGCCCGCCTGACAGGCTTCGGCCATGGAAGACCGACGCAAAAACGCCCGCGTCATGCGCGGGCGTCGAGCAGTCTTGGAGGCGATAAGTCCGTGCGGTTAGCGCGCGACCGATGCGCGGGCAACGCTGCGGATGTCGGCGCGATCGATGCCGAGGTCCTGCAGTTCGCGGCTGGACATGCGGCCGAGTTCGTTAACGGTCTGACGGAACTTGCGCCAATTGTTGAAAGAGCGTGCTACGTTCATGATAATCCCCTTTCCTGAGGGCTGATGACGTCAGCAACCTTGCTCGGCTCCGGCGTCGTTTCGATGGTTGGAACATAGGCGTTTCAATCGGTTTAAAACAGACACAATCTCTCACGGCACCTATGCATGTAACGCAACGGTTTCGTGGATTCCACAAAGGATGATTGTTTTTTAGGCCTTGAAGAGATCGAAACCATCAACGGGTCGACATCCGGGTAGCCACGGACGACGGGCGATTTCATGTTGCGCCGCGGCAAACATGCGGATTATAAACGATGCACTCACCACGGACCCGGTGAAACTCCGGGTGGCTCTTCTGGCCGCCGATCCGCCAGATAACGCAAAACCTGCATGCCATCCAAACAACCGCTCAACAGAGCGTGTTCGCCATGCTTTGCGAGAACTCATCATATGCAGCTTTCATCCATCCGTCGGGATTGGTCTGCCAATCCCATGCGCGAAATGCTCGCTGGAGCCGTCGCAACATTCGCGCTGATCCCCGAGGTCATCGCCTTTTCCTTCGTTGCGGGTGTCGACCCGCAGGTCGGCCTGTTCTCGTCTTTCGTCATCGGCATCGTCATCGCCTTTACGGGCGGGCGCCCCGCGATGATCTCGGCGGCGGCTGGATCGGTCGCACTCGTTGCCGCCCCCCTGGTCCACGCACACGGGCTGCCTTACCTCTTCGCTGCCGGATTGCTGGCGGGCCTTTTTCAGATCCTGTTCGGGCTCTTGCGTCTCGGCGTCCTCATGCGGTTCGTTTCAAAGTCGGTCCGCACCGGTTTCGTCAACGCGCTGGCGATTCTGATCTTCGCGGCCCAGCTTCCGCATATCATCGGGGGAGACTGGATCGCCTACGCCATGCTGGCGGCCGGCCTAGCGATCATCTACCTGGCTCCGAGGATCACGACGGCGATCCCGTCGCCATTGATCTGCATTCTCATTCTGACCATCGCCTCGATGGGCCTCCAGCTTCCGGTCATGACCATCGCCGACCTCGGGAAACTACCGGACTCTCTTCCGGTCTTTGGCTGGCCCGCGGTTCCGCTGACCTTGGAAACGCTGAGGATCATCGCTGGCCCAGCGCTCGCCATCGCCATGGTGGGCCTGCTCGAATCCATGATGACGGCCAGCGTCGTTGACGATCTTACCGACACTCCGAGTTCGAAGAACAGGGAATGTACCGGCCTCGGCATCGCCAATGCGGCCGCGAGCCTGTTCGGCGGGATCGCCGGCTGCGGCATGATCGGCCAGACCGTCAGCAATGTGAAATACGGCGGACGCGGACGTCTCTCCACCCTGTTTGCAGGTGCCTTCCTGCTGGTTCTGATGGTCCTCTTGAAGCCATGGGTTTCTCAGGTTCCCGTAGCGGCACTCGTGGCCATCATGGTGATGGTGTCGATCGATACTTTCGACTGGTCGTCATTGCGCGCGGTCGTCATTCATCCCAAGATGTCGAGTGCAGTCATGGTCGCGACCGTTCTCGTTACGGTGTTCAGCGCCAATCTGGCGCTGGGCGTAACTGTGGGCGTCCTCCTGAGCGGCGTTTTCTTCACCTTCAAGGTCGCCCGCCTATTGCGGGTGGAAACCGAGACGGACGCTTCAGCCGGTCGTTTGACATATCGCGTCTCGGGCCAAGTCTTTTTCGCATCCGCCGATGTCTTCGTCGAGGCCTTCGACATTCAGGATGCGAGCGATATGGCGGTCCTCATCGACGTGTCGCAAGCACACTTCTGGGACATTACCGCTGTCGCGGCGCTGGAGAAGGTGGTGCAGCGGTTCAAGGCGCATGGCATTCCAGTGGATGTTGCGGGTCTCAATCAGGCCAGTTCCACGCTCATCAGAAGCCTCGACGGGTCGATGAAGCTGAAGGAGACCTGATTGAAATTGGCGGCCACCAGTTTCAGATGACCCCGTTCAACCATATAGGCCCGGAAAACAACATTGTTTCGGCATGTGGCGCTCCCCGGTCCGCGTGGTGTCTATCCGCCTTGCCGGCGAGGATCTCGTCGTGACATTGTCGAACCGCAGCACCATTGTCGCTCCGCGCGGCGGAATAATCAGGATATCAGCCATGAAAGTCGGATTTGTCGGAACGGGCGCGATCACCGAGGCGATGGTGACCGGTATGCTGACGGGGTCACCTCTTGCAAGCGAAGTCATCATCTCGCCTCGCAACGCCGATGTTGCGGCAAGACTGGCGGAAAAATTTCCGGCAGTGCGAATTGCCGCCGATAACCAGGCGGTCGTCGATGCCTGCGAGATTCTGTTCCTGGCGATCCGGCCACAGGTCGCCGAGGATGTCGTCAGGGGCCTCAACTTCCCCGAAGGCCAGGTTGTGGTGAGCGTGATCGCCGCCGTGGATCGCGGCACGCTCACCGAATGGATCGGTCAGAACGTTCGCCTGACGCAGGCGGTTCCCCTGCCGTTTGTTGCCCAGCGCGAAGGTGTGACCACAATCTATCCGCCGGACCGCGACGTCGCTTCGCTATTCTCTTCTTTGGGAACTGCCGTCGAATGCGACACCAAAGAGGAATATGACCTGCTGGCGGCGGCAAGCGCGATGATGGCTACATATTTTGGCATCATGGATCGCGCCACAGGCTGGCTCACTGATAAGGGAATGCCGGAACGCACGGCACGCGCTTACCTGGCTCCGCTTTTCGCCAGCCTCTCACAGACCGCGCTCAAGTCCAGCGAGATTCCATTCGAGGAGATGAGCCGCGAGTTTGCGACGAAGGGCGGTCTCAACGAGCAGGTCCTGTCCGACTTCGACCGCAACGGCGGCATGACAGCACTGACGGCAGCGCTCGACCGCGTGCTCATACGGATCACCAATGGCTGATGCCATGGAATGGTGTCCTCGGCGAGGTCGACATTCATCCATGATCCTTAAATGATTGCCCACTGAAACTCCGGCGCGAAACACTGAGCCGGAGCCAAAGTCGAGGGCATCATGACATCATAGCTTGGCCGCCTTGATGAAACGCGGATCGAAAGTCTTGTCGTAGGGCACGTCGGCATCGGCCAATTCCGGGTCAAGCGTCTTCAGGACGCTCATCATCGATTTGTAGCCTTCCTCGCTGATCATGCCGTCAGGTGAATACATTTCCTTCGAATTCTTGAAGGCCTGTATGTAAAGGTCGCGGTTTCCGAGAAGGTAGTCTTCAGGCACGGTATCTGCCACGTCTTCCGGCTTTGCCTGCTCGATCCATTTCAAGGCCTTCAGGAAGGCATTGGTCACCCGTTGCGTCGTCACCGGATTGGCCTCGGCGAAGCTGCGCTGGATATAGACCGTTGCGGCCGGGTTCGGGCCGCCGAACAGCGCGCGTGTTCCAGCCTCCGTCCGCGTATCGATCAGGACAGAAACCTGGTCCTCATACTGAAGCTGGGCGATTACCGGATCGAGATGCGACAGGCCATCGACCTCGCCGTTCTTGATCGCCGCAACGGCGCTTGCGCCGCCGCCTATGCCGATCAGTGCGACATCGGTGGGCGCCAGCCCGTTCTTCTGCAACGCATATTGCAGCATCAGCGCGGTCGATGAACCGGGCGCCGTCACCCCGATTTTGCGGCCCTTGAGGTCGGCCACGGACTTGATCTCGCCCGCGAGTTCCTTGCGTACGGCAATCACGATCCCGGGGAACCGGCCCAGGCCGCAGATGGCGACGATATCCTGCCCCTTGTTCTGCATGCGGATCGTGTGCTCGTAGGCGCCGGCGACGACATCGACCGAACCGCCGATCAGCGCCTGCAGCGATTTCGCGCCCCCGGCAAAATCGTTGATCGTGACGTTCAGCCCCTCTTCCTTGAAGAAGCCCTTCTTTTCGGCAATCGTCAGCGGCAGGTAATAGAGCAGCGGCTTGCCGCCGACGGCGAGCGTCAGATCCGGCTTTTCCGGCTTCGCGTCATCGGCGATGGCCGGCACGCTTGCCTGAAAGAAGGCGGCAGCACCGATGCTGGCTGTGCCGATCAAGAATGTCCTGCGTTCCATGTTTTCCTCCACTCATCGAAATTGAAATCGCTTAATGCCGCCACCGCAGCATGTGCCGCTCGACCTTCGTCATCAGCCAATCGACGATGAGGACGAAGGCCATCAGCACGAACATGCCGGCAAAGACGCCGGTCACATCGAACACGCCTTCGGCCTGCTGGATGAGATAGCCGAGGCCTGCGGCCGAACCCAGATATTCGCCGACCACCGCGCCGACGACGGCAAATCCCACCGAGGTATGGAGGCTCGAAAACATCCAGGACAAGGCCGAGGGAATATAGACGTGGCGCAGCAGCTGCCTCTCGTTCATGCCGAGCATGCGGGCATTGGCAAGCACGGTCGGGCTGACTTCCTTGACGCCCTGATAGACGTTGAAAAAGACGATGAAGAAAACGAGCGTGACGCCGAGCGCCACCTTCGACCAAATGCCGAGACCGAACCATAGGGCAAATATCGGTGCCAGGACGACGCGCGGCAAGGCATTGGCGGCCTTCACATAGGGGTCGAAGACAGCGGCCACCACGGGCCGCCGCGCAAACCAGAAACCGAAGGCCACCCCGCCGATCGCACCGATAAAAAATGCCAGAAGGGATTCCGACAGCGTTACCCAGAGATGATACCAGATCGATCCGTCGGCGAACCATTTCACGATGCGCGCGGCAACCTTGAGCGGATCGGCAAAGAAGAATGCGGCAGTTCGCGGGTTGCCGAAGACATGCGTTGCCGTTGCGAGATACCACGCACCGACGATGACGATCGCCACCAGCAATTGGCAGGCCAGGAGCTTCGTTCTGGTCATTGGGCGGCCACGTTGGTCTGCTGATAGGCGGTCATGACTTCTTCTCGCAGCGCATGCCAGATGCTTTTATGCAGTTCGGTAAAGGCTGGGTCGTGGCGGATTTCGGCGATATCGCGCGGCCGGGGGATCGAGACGCGGAAATCGCCGATGATCCGGGATTTCGGCCCAGCCGACATGATGACGATGCGATCCGCAAGCGCAATCGCCTCATCGAGATCATGTGTGACGAACATCACCGCCTTCTTGTCCTCCGACCAGAGGTTCAGGAGAAGGTCGCCCATGATGAGGCGGGTCTGTGCGTCGAGCGGACCGAACGGTTCGTCCATCAGCAACAGCTTCGGATTGCGGATGAGCACCTGGGCCAATCCGACCCGCTTGCGCTGACCACCTGACAACATGCGCGGATAACGATCGGCAAAGCCGCCGAGACCAACGCGCTCAAGCCATTCCATCGCCAATTTGCGCGCTTCATTCGCTGGCACGCCGGATACTTCCAGGCCGATGGCGACGTTTTCGAGCACGGTTTTCCATGGCATCAGCGAATCCTGCTGAAACAGGTAGCCGGCTTGCCTGTTCAGCCCCTTCAGAGGCCGCCCAAAAATCTCGACCGACCCGGATGCCGGTTCTAGCAGCCCAGCCGCCACGTTGAGAAGCGTGGATTTGCCGCAGCCGGTCGGCCCGACAATGGCTAGAAATTCGTCGCCCGCCACATCGAGATCGGTGTCAGCCACCGCATCGAAGCGCTTGCCGCCAGCAATCCCGAAAGAAATCGACACATTATTCAGGCGAACAGCCCGAGGAGCCGCAATCGTCACGGCTTCCGCTTTCGATTGAAATTTTTCCAACTCTCCCGAACCCATCATTCAACAAGCGACACCACAAAGAGCTAGGCCTATCGGACACCAGGCAATTGCGATCCAACCCATTGCATTATCATTCGGAGCGCACAAACTTGAGCGGCGGACCTATCCAATGCCGCTGAACTGCGTTCATCGATGAAATGACATAAGTTGCCTCGCCTCGCTGTCTCCTCCAGGCAGCGCTCCACCCGCCCAATCTGGCATCATGCAGCGTATTTTCCATAACATTTTCATTATGAAGCGGCCAGCATGTCGTTTGTCTTTTAATCTCAAGGGACCGTGATTGCTACCGACAAAAGCACTTCACACTGCGCTTAGTGCGCCGCCGTTAGAAACACGCGCCCAATGAGGTCGCCATCGGAGCGACGGAGGTTGCAAGCCACCGACATTGTTCGGCGGTCCATGGCCGTCAGCTCCACGCTGAGCGGTTCGCCGATGCCCGCATTGCCCAGGAAGAAGCTATCCCTTTGGGTTATGTTGCGGAATGCGCCGTCGGGAAACCAGCTTTCTAAGGCTCGCGCGACGAAAGCCTGGAAGTGGGCGAAATAGAGCAAGCCGGCTCCATTGAATTCCTGGGTTGTGGCAGGTTGAAAACGAAAATCCCGCAGAACATTCCGATCCGCCACCGCCATGCCGAGATGGGTTTCGCAACGACCGTTGCGGACGTCCGATGCAATCCGGGCAAGCGTGTTTTCCAGCCGCACCGGAAAACAATGTGTACCGGGCAACTCGACGCGAGCGATCGACACATTGTCGTTCTCGCGCGTCCGACGAACAAAGGCCGAGAGGAGCTCGACATCGCTGATTGGCTCTCCATCGACGAGAAGCCGGTGTCGTGAGGAAACCTGGGTCTTCGACACCGGTTCAAGCACGGACTGAATACACAGCACCTGATTGGCGCGCGCCCGATCGAGCTGCGCATTTGTCAGCGATGTCGCGCAGATCGCCGCATAGGTTTCGGTCCCGTCGGCGGTGCGAAAGTCCGCATCGTCCATGCCCATGCGCCTTGCCAACAGCAGCCAATGACGGTGTCCGAGTTCCTTCATCAGCCAGGTCTCGGAGAGGCCGAAGGGCGTCAGCTGTGGCATGCCGAGCAGAATATGCGGTTCGAGCGCTTGTTCCATCAGCGCGCGCCGGGAGGGCTGGCGGAACATCTCGACATTGCGGATCGCGAGGCTCATCCGTTCGCTGCCTGCTTGAGCACCGATCGGTCGTTGGCCAGCCGTTCCACAAGTTGACCCACCACATATTCCGCATCCTTTCCGACGCTGAGGAAGCGGCCGGAGCCCCATGTCCAAAGCCAGGGCATGCCAAGGACATAACTTCCTTCTACGCTGGTGACGCCACGCCGATGAACGGGATAACCGGTGCCGTCGAAAATCGGCAAGCCGACAAAGGACCAGTCCGGCCGGAAACCCGTCGCCCAGATGACCGCGCCGATACCTTCAGCCACAAGGTCGATTTCCGCAGGTTCGATCTCCGGCTCCCACAGCGGAACATAGGGCGAGCCAGCCGGTGCATCGATGTTGTTTGCGGCTATGTGCTTGTCGATCAGCGCGTTGATGCCATTATAAACCCGGTCGGCGTCGTCGAGATTGGCCCTGAGGTTCGGCTCGAACAGCATCTTGCCATTCGAGACGCCGGACATCCGGCCGTAAAGCGCCATGCCCTCCAGCGCGAATTTCCGCAGGTCGATATCCCGGCCGCCATCCCGACCTGTCAGATAATGGTTGGTGTCATGCTTCTTCTTGCCCATGCCGTCATGTTCGACCGTTATGTCATACTGGCCGACATCGGAAAGCCAGTCGACCACGTCGCGGCCTCGATAGAAGCGCGCGCAACGCGGTGCATTGCCGGTCGCCATATGCACCTTGCGACCGGCGAGATGCAGGTCCTCGGCAATCTGGCAACCGGACTGTCCGGAGCCGACGACGATGACCCCGCCCTCGGGCAGTTGATCGGAATTCCGATAATCGGCGGTATGAAGCTGCATGATGTTATCCGGCAGGCGCTCGGCGGCGCGCGGTATGGCCGGATCGCTATAGAGACTGGTGGCGAGGATCACGCTATCGGCGGTTACCGTTCCGGCTGAGGTTTCGATCCTATAGAGATCGCCAGCCTTTTCGAGCGCGGTCACCGCAGTATGTTCGAAGACCGGCGCGTCGACCTTGCGAATAAACCGGTCGACATAGCCAATGATCTCGTCCTTGACCATGAAGCCATGCGGATCGTTACCGTCATAGGGATGATCCGGCAACTGGCACTGCCAGTTGGGTGTGACCAGGCAGAAGGCATCCCAGCGCTGCTCCCGCCATTTGTGCGCCATGGTCTTCTTTTCGAACACGACATGATCAATGCCGTGCTCTCTCAGATAATGGCTCGCCGAAAGGCCGGCCTGGCCGCCGCCGATGACGACGGCACTGTAATGAGGCTCCAAAGTGGGCATAGCTTTTCCTTTTAGGGAATGAAGGTTTCACAGCGGACGCGGGCATCCGCGTCAGAGAGATAGGTGACGGCAGCGTGCTCGATGCGCGCAAGCTGGCCGCGCGCCAGAGAACAGGGATGGCCATATTTTGCCTCCACCCGGTCGCTGGCGATCGTCAGCGCCTTGCGGCTGCGGTCGAGAAAATCGGCAACGGGATAGCTTTCGCCCTCGGCCAGGAAATCGCGAATGACCAGCGAGGGCGAGTAACATTCCTCGCTGCGGCCGTCGGGCCAGGTGATGACAAAGCGCATCTCAGGCATGGGCATGCTCCAACAGACCGTGATAGACGGGAAGGTGGGCGGCGGCGACGCTGCTCCAGCTATGGCGCGCCGCGACCTCATACCCGCGCCTGCCGAGTGCCGTGTGAACGGCGGGCATCAGCGATACGACCATGGCATCGGCAACGGACGCAGGCTTGGCCGGATCGCACCAGACGACATCGTCCTCGCCGAGATATTCGTCGAAGGGAGCGATCGACGAGACGACCACAGGCACCCCGCTTGCCATGGCTTCCAGAACCACGAGCCCAAAACCTTCCTTTAAGGATGGAAACACCAGCGTACTGGCGAGACGATAGAGCGAGGGCATATCCTCGTCCGCGACGGTGCCGACCACATGAACGAAATTGGCCTCGCTCCCCATGGCGGCAAGCGCTTGCTGGAAGCGGCCGTGATAGCCGCGATGATCGAGCAGCGACGCACCGCCGGCGATGACGAGTTGCGCATCAGCATGCAGGACGCGCACCTGACGGAATGCCTCGAGAATGGCGATCGTGTTCTTGCGCGCCTCGACGCCACCAACCGAAAGAAAGATCGGCCCGTCCCGTAATCCAAGCCTCCGACGCAACGCGTCGGTCCTCTCTGCGGACACTTGCGTGAAACGTCCGGCGTCGACACCGTTTCCAACGTTAGTTGCAAGGATTGAACGGTCATTGCGCAGGGCCTTTTGCCATGTCGCGCTGACCGAGAAGTGCGCGTCGGCAAGATCGATCGAACGATCCTGCAATGCCATAAGACGCGGATCGGCGAAGCTATCGATGTGATGCACCGTGCGGGCAAAACGGGGGATCAATCCGCGTGCCTTGAGGGTTGCCAGCGCATTGCCTGAGATACCGTCATGGGCATGATAAACATCGAAGGATCGGGCAGCCGGATTTTCAAAATACCGCACATAGTCGGCAATCCGCTGCTCGACCATATCGGTCATGTCGGATAATGCAGCCTCGACCCGAATGCAGAGCGCCTCGCAGGACGGCGTGCGGAAAAACCCTTTGCCTGTCGCATCCGGCGCATGCAGCACGACCTCGTGGCCGAGACCGGTCAGCGCTTCGGCAAGCGACATGGAATGGACCACGCCGCCGCGCGGATTGGTGGAATGGGTCAGCATGGCAATGCGCAAGGACCGGCTCATGCGGGCACCTCCACACGGCCGAGCTGCAGCAGCGGTTCAGCCGCGTGATCTCGCACGACCGCGCGCGCGTTTTTGTCGACGATCGCCACTTCGCTTCCGGCCTTCACCCCGCCAATGGCGGCAGCGGCAATGCCGCGCGCGGTGAACCGTTCGATGACGGCATCGACCTTGTCAGGCGTCACCGACAGCAAATAGCCGTAGCTCGGGAAAGTGACGAGCCAGCGGTCGAGGCTTACGCCTTCCGGCAAGGGAATAGCCTTAACGTCGATGTCGATCCCGACCCCGGAACATTCCGCCAGCATGATCGCCGTGCCGATAATACCGCCTTGGCTGATATCCTTGGCCGCCAGCGCCAACCCCGCCCCCGCGATCTCCGGCAGGATGTCGAGGTCGCCGCGCAAACGTTCCGCGGGCGCCCCGATGGCCGCCTGAAAATTGCTGAACGGCTCGCGGTAAGCACCGCGATGATCGACGGCCGCCAACAGCACATCGCCCGGCTTTGCATCGAAACTGGTCAGCAGCTTTCTGGCGCGGCCAAGGATGGCGACCGAAAGCTGGCTCCGGTCGGTCCTGATATTGGTATGGCCACCGACGATCGGCACGCCGTATGTGCAGGCTGCGGCGCGCATGCCTTCGAGCACCGGTTTCGCGCCCGCTTCTCCATCGGCCCAGACCGCGTCGACGACAGCGATCGGCCAGCCGCCCATGGCGGCGATATCGGAAATGTTGACCATCACGCCACACCAGCCGGCAAACCAGGGGTCAATGGCGACAAACTCATTGATGAAGCCTTCGATGGCGAATAGCAGATAGCCGTCGCCATCGGCAATCGCGGCACAATCGTCACCGACAGCCACAGGCTGGCCGGCAAGCCCGAGGCTCGATGCCGCAAAGCCGATATCCTGCTTGGCTGCTATGCCCGAAGTCACAGCCAGCCGCGCGGCAAGAGCGGCGATGTCGAGGTCTCCGCTCATTACGCCGCCCTCTTCGGCAGCGCGACAAAGCCGGTTTCCGGCGTGCGGCAAGGCGGATAGTAGGAAAGATCGGCCTTCATCCTCAGATGCGGTTTGCCGTGGATTTCGAACTCGTCCAGAACCTCCCAATGCAGACGGCGAAACAGGAGGCCATTCTGGCTTTGCACATTGGCGAGAAATGTGTGGCAGCCAAAGGCATTGGCGGAGGAAACCGCAAGCTTGATCAGCGTCGTGCCCAGCGCGCCGATCGCCCGGAAATCCGAATGAACGGCAAGCCGCGAACCCCACCAGAGACCGGGTTCCTCCTCATGGATGCGGACCGTGCCCACCACGCGGTCGGCTGCGACCCCCATCATCGACAGGGCGACGATCGGGATCGCGTATTCGTCCATGCCGTCGCGATCATCGTCCCTGAATATCCCCTGCTCTTTGCAGAAAACATCGCGACGAAGCGCATAGGCCTCACGGCGCTCCCAGGCCGATGTGGTGAACTTCACCATGTATTCGCTGGCGTTGAACGCTGAGAACGGTTCGAAAATCATGGCGTCAACGTCCTCTCATAGGTGGAAAGGGCCGAGCAGGCGCCGCATTTGCCGCAACCGGCTTTGATGTCGACGGCCTTCAGACCGCTTGCGACCAACATCCGGGACAACGGGCCGAGGATCGAATGCATGAATTCCGGCTTCGGCGCAGGATGGCTTTCGAGCGGCGTGCCGGAGATCGGCACGAAGGGCACGACGAAGGGATAAACGCCGATTGCGATCAATTCCTCGCAAATTTCGAGGATCGCCTCGCGTGTATCGCCGAGCCCGGCAAGAATATAGGTCGAGACCTGACCGCGTCCGAAAACCTCGACGGCCGCCTTGAAGGACCGCATGTATTTCTCGATCCCGACCTGCGCCTTGCCCGGCATGATGCGGGCGCGGATCTCAGGGGTCACGACTTCGAGATGCATGCCGAGCGCATCGACGCCGGCATCCTTCATGCGCTGGAACCAGATATCGTCCTCCGGCGGCTCGCACTGGGCCTGGATCGGCAGATCAACGGCCGCCTTGATGGCCCTGGCGCTTTCGGCGAGCACAGCGGCGCCGCGATCGTCGCCCCTCGGCGTTCCGGTCGTCATCACCATATGCTTGACGCCATCCAGCTCGACCGCGGCTTTCGCCACTTCGGCCAGCTGCGCCGGCGTTTTGTGGGCGATCGTCCTCCCCGCCGCCAGCGACTGGCCGATGGCGCAGAATTGACAGGTCTTGGTGCGGCTCTGGTAGCGGATGCAGGTTTGCAGCACGGTTGTCGCCAGCACGTCCTTGCCGTGCAGGACCGCGATCTGCGAATAGGGAATGCCCTCTGCCGTCGAGCGCTCATAAAATCTCGGGCGGAGCGGAAAGGACACTTCGCCGATGACGGTGCCATCGCGACTGATCCGGCTCTTGCCCGTCTCGTCCGGCCTTTCGACCAGATAGGGGCTTTCGAAGGCCGGCGCCGTGTGCACCGGCACCATGACGGTCATGCCGTCGATGGTCAGCGCCTTGTGGTCGGACGGCCCTGCTCCGCCGCGCCGGCTTTCCTGGCCGGCCTTGGGATCAACCAGCCGGGCTCCGAAGGACTGCAATTCGTTGATCAGCGTTTCCGTCGAAAGACGCATCCTGTTCTCCATCGGTCATGTCGGTTGTCAATGTCTCGCCGGGGAAGGCGTCGGGTATGGTCGATGCCCTCATCGGCGCGGCCGGCCGCGCATCCATGACGAGGTGCAGCAACTCGGGCCGGGCATAGTGGCCGACCGAATCCATCATGCGCTTGCGCTTGAGAATGAGGCTCATGTCGAGATCGGCGACGAGGATACCCTCGCCTTCGGTGAGTGGCGGTACGAGATGCTTACCTTCGGGGGAAATGATCGCCGTCATGCAGCCGCCCCGCAGCGCCTTTTGCAGGCCCGCATCCGGCGTGATCGAAACGATCTGATCATCCGTCAGCCATCCCGTAGCATTGACGACAAAGCAGCCGCTTTCCAGCGCGTGATGGCGGATCGTCACCTCCATCTGATCGGCAAAGATCGGCCCAACCATGGAGCCCGGAAACTGGGCAATGTGGATTTCCTCGTGCTGCGCCATCAGCGCATAGCGGGCAAGCGGATTGTAGTGTTCCCAGCAGGCCAGCGCGCCGATGCGGCCAATGGCGCTGTCGACGACCTTCAGGCCCGAGGCATCGCCCTGGCCCCAGATCATCCGCTCGTGAAAGGTCGGGGTGATTTTGCGCCGCTTCAGGATCAGACTGCCATCGGCATCGAAAAGCAGTTGCGTATTGTAGAGCGTGCCATGATCGCGCTCGTTGACGCCGAGCGCCACGACGATGCCATGTTCGCGAGCTGCGGCCGCCACGCTTCTTGTGGTAGCACTCGGTACTGCCACCGCCTCTTCGTAGAGCCGCAGGTGCTCCTTGCCGGACAAGACCGGGGGCAACACGAACGAGAAATATGGATACCACGGTACAAAGGTCTCGGGAAAAACCACAAGCTCCGCGCCTTTGGCGGATGCCTGGGCGATCGCCTCGATCACGCGTGCCACCGTCTTTTCCCGCGATGTCAGATCCGGCGCAATCTGGACGGCTGCGACCCGGACGGTCGACTTTTTCTGCATGGCGAACTCCTTTGCGCATGTTTGACGGGAGGCGGCACAAGTGCCGCCTCCCGGCCCGGTCAGAGCGTCCACGTATCGAGGATGAAGGCACCGTCGCGGCGATGGATGAGGATCAGATCAAGCACGTCGAGCGGGCTGATCGGAATGATCCCCGGGATGAGCGCCTGCTCGCCATGGCCATAGAGCGCCTGAAGCGCGAAGCGGCAGGCATAGACCTTCCCGCCCTCTTCCATGAAACCCTTGATCTGGTTGTTGAAATTGAGATGGCCTGGAAAGGCTTCGCTGCCGAGTTTGGGAAACCCACGCTGCACGCCGAGCGTCACGCCCGGACCGTAGAGCAGCACGGCTGTTTCGAAACCCTTGCGCTTCAGCCGTTTGGCTTGCAGCAGGTTGACGAGGCCGATCGATCCCTCGAAGGCAACCGTGTGAAAGGTGATGAGGGCCTTGTCGCCGGCCTTGGCCTGGACGTCCTCGAAGACCTTTTCCTCATAATCAACGAAGAAATCGCCGTCGGCATGGGCTGGTGTTGTGACTGCGGGCATTGCTGGCTCCTGTTTCTGTCCCGATTTCGGTGTGGGGTACGAACAGGATGTTGCAATCACCGTGCCAAGTTGATGCTGCACAAATTACAGTCAAAATCGCCATTGATTCATTCAATTATACATTCAATTTTTAAATTGCAACTTGAGTCAGCATAATGAAGGAGCAATCGGGAGGGCAAAAACCGTGCAACATTGCACGATATGAATGCATTCAATATGCATTCAATTTAAAGCGCCTTTACTGTTTTGACGCCAACAGACTTCAAGATCTGCCTGATGCAGAGAAATTGCTGATGACAATGAAAATACGCAACAATATACAGTCAATATAAAAAGAGCATGGATTCTAAGCGCAATGAGAGACTGGCTTCCCGACCTGAGCCTGAGCAGTGGCCCACGCTATGCCGCAATCGCGGATATCATCGAAATAGACCTGAAAAGCGGTCGGCTGGTCATCGGCGACAGGTTGCCGCCGCAACGCGAACTGGCCAAGCGCCTCTCCATCGATTTCACCACGGTCGCCCGTGGCTATATCGAAGCCAGAAAACGCGGACTGGTGGATACGCAAGTGGGCCGCGGCACATTCGTCACCGGCGGCCAAGACAAGGACCGCCGCGGCTTTACCTCGGCCTTGGCGCCCGATCCACGCCGGACATCAATTGTCGATTTCTCGATGAACATGCCGCCGGAGACAGACGATCCCGAGCTGATTGCCCGCATGCAAGAGGGACTTTCCGCCGTTGCCGCCAACATGATCCCGCTACTGCGCTATCAGGGTTTTGGCGGCTCCAGCATGGACAAGGATGCCGCCGCCGCTTGGCTGAGCCGGCGCGGCCTCGTACCGTCACAGGAGCGGATCTTCGTTACGCCGGGCGCTCATCCCGCCTTGCTTGCCATCCTCGGGACGCTGGCCAAGCCCGGCGAAACAATTCTCTCCGAGAACATCACCTACCCCGGCATACGCTCGATATCAGCTCAATTGCGGCTCAATCTATCGGGCCTGCCAATGGACGCGCATGGCATCCTGCCCGATGCGCTGGCCGATGCCTGCCGACGGCTTGCGCCAAAGGCGCTCTATCTCAACCCGACCCTGCAGAACCCGACGACGGTGACGATCCCCGAAAAGCGCCGCGAGGAAATCTGTGCCATAGCCCGCAAGTATCATGTGCCGATCGTCGAGGATGATGCCTATGGCTTTATTCCGCTGCATGCGCCGCCGCCGCTGGCGACAATGGCGCCGGATCTCACCTGGCATATCGGCGGACTGGCAAAATGCATCGGTGCCGGGTTGCGTCTGGCCTATGTCGTGGCACCCGACACCAAAGCTGCCTGGCCATTCGCAAGCGCCATGCGCGCCAACAATGTCATGGCCTCGCCGCTGATGGCGGCACTTGCGACACGCTGGATCGACGACGGCACCGCAGACACCATCCTGCGCTTCATTCGCACGGAAGCCGCCGCTCGCCAGACGCTCGTCGCCTACCTGCTGCCCCCCGGCAGTTTCGAGGCCGATCCACTGAGCTTCAACATATGGCTGCCGCTGACCAATGGATGGACTCGCTCCACCTTCGGCAGCCACATGAACGCCGCCGGCCTCGGTGTCGTTGCCAGCGATGCATTCACCGTCGAAGGCCCGGCCCCGGAAGCAGTCCGTATCTGCCTCGGCGGTCCGATCAGCCGCGAAAAGCTGCGCAGCGCCATCGAATTCATGGCGCATGCGCTCGAAGGACCGCCCGAGATGACCGGATCGTTTTTCTAGCCTGCCCACACACCTGATTTTGAAAACGAAATGCGCCGCCCCTGTTGGCGGCCGGATGCGTCATTATGTCGAGTAGACATTCACTCCACTAAGGCGCACCTATATTGAATGCAATCAATTAAGACATTGAATGCATTCATTTCAACAGGAGTTACCGAGATGTCCGCCGACATGGATTGGCCGCCACTTTCACCCTTGCAGACCGGGCTGCGTGGGCGCTGCCCACGTTGCGGCCAGGGTCATCTGTTCAACGGATTTCTGACCATCGCCAGGGAATGCGAGGTCTGCGGGCTGGATTATTCCTTTGCCGATCCCGCCGATGGGCCGGCCTTCTTTGTCATCTGCTTTGCCTGTGTGCCGAGCGTGTTTCTCGCCGTCTGGCTCGAGGTTCAGTACAGCGCGCCGATCTGGGTGCATGCCTTGCTGACTTTACCGTTCATGCTGGCGACATGCATTCCGCCTCTGAGGCCGCTCAAAGGCTGGCTCGTGGCCAGCCAGTTCTTCTACAAGGCCGAAGAGGGTCGGGTCGTCAGATCTCAATAGATGTAAGCACGGATAGCCTCGCCGTCATCCGTCAATGGTAATCGGCGGATGACGGCGAAACTCAAAGGCATCAGAAAGGCTGGCTTCAAACTGTCGCCAGCATCCCGCCGTCCACATGGTAGGCCGAGCCGACGCTATAGGATGCGCGGGGAGAGCAGATGAAGACACAGAAGTCCGCAAGCTCTTCAACCGAACCGAAACGGCGGATATCGGCATGTTCGTCCGCGACGCTCTGCAGATAACCCTCCCAGCCGTCTCCTGCCAGTTCCCGGGCCGTCTTCTCCCAGTCGGGCGTACGGATAAGGCCGGGATTGACGACATTCACGCGGATATTGCGCTTGATCATCTCGACCGACAGGCACTTGCCGAACATCAGAAGTGCTGCTTTCGTGACATTGTAGATCGGTTCGTACCAGAGCGGCTGCACCGCGCAGATGGATGCATTCATGAGCATCGCGCCGCCGCCCTTGGCCTCCATCTGGTCGGCGAGCGCTCTGCTGAGCCGCACGGCCGCCATAAGGTGCAAATCCCAATAGGACTGCCACTTCTCATCGGGCGCATTTGCGATGGTCTCGTTGGAGCCGGTGCCGGCGTTCGAAACGAAGATGTCCGCGCCGCCAAGTTTTGCCGCGGCATCCACGATCGCCTGGCAACCCTCCGCGGAGGAAACGTCGGAAGCGACGGCGCGGGCCGTGACGCCGAATTCGCTTGCAATGCTTGCGGCCGCACCTTCGACTTCGGCAGCCGTACGCGCCGTGATCACGACATGGCAACCCTCGCGCGCGAAAGCCTTGGCGATCCCAAGGCCAATGCCCTTGGAGCCACCGGTGATGACTGCAACTTTATCCTTGAGATGAAGGTCCATTCGCTCTTCCCTTGTCCGCCATCGACGTTACGGCACTACAATGCCGCACAATCGAAACTCCCAGAGGCAAAGAAGCCCGCCATGCCGACGAAATGCTCTGCCACGTCCATTCTGCCATAAGAAACCGCTCCGCCAACCTTTTTTTCCGTCCAGCTTGCCTGCTTCCTTAGCCGGCGAATAAGGCAGCCTCTCCCCTTCCGATCCCGTCCCAATCTCGGCACCCGACATGGTCTCTAAATCCTGCGGCAGGAATTGCCGGGAACGAATTTCGGGGTCAGCACGAAATCCTGCGGCGGCTCGACGGCGCCTTGCGGGTTGGTGATCCGATGCATGAGGCGTCGGGCGATGATGCCGCCGAGCGCCAGCGTGTCCTGAACCACCATGGTGATGCGTGGGGTGATGACCGAACTCCACTGCACATTGTCGATCATGGCGAGCGAAATATCGTCGGGACAACGGAAGCCCAGTTCCTGCATGGCTTGCAGCGCGGAGAGTGCCACCGCGTTGTTGGCGCCGAGGATCGCGGTGGGGCGCTCAGGCTGGATGAGCAGGCGCATCGCCGCTTCGTAGCCAGCGGTACGGGTGAACTGTCCGTCAACGACGAAATTCGGGTTAACCTCGACCCCCGCATTCGCCATCGTATCCATAAAACCGCGATAGCGTTCGGTCGCAGTGTGCATATGGCTCGGGCCGGCAATGAAGGCGATACGCCTGTGGCCGAGCTGCAGGAGATGTTCGGTGAGCATCGCTCCGGCGAGGTGGTTGTCGGAGCCGATGAAGTCACGCTCGATGCCGGCAACCTTCTGGTCGAAACAGACGATCGGAACATTCAATCCGCCGATGAAGTCGACATAGTCCTGATCATGTCCCGATGGGGCAAGCGCCAGCCCCGCCGTCTTGAGACCGATCAAATGCTCGACCATGGCCTTTTCGCGCTCAGTCTTGCCGGAGGAGTCGGTCACGAGCACGAAATGGCTGTGATCGAGCGCGTAGTTCTCCAGTTCGCGCCGGATATCACCGAAAAACGGGTTTCCGACATTACCGACGACGAAGCCGACCATGCGGCTGCGTCCGCGCGCCAGGCTCTGCGCCAGCGGATCCGCAACGAAACCAACCGCGGCGACGGCATGGCGGATTTTTTCAAGAGTCTTCGGGCTGACGCGAGCCGGATTGCTCAAGGCCAGTGAGACCGTCGACACCGATACGTCTGCGAGTTTGGCAACATCGCGAATTGTGGCCATCAGATTTTCGAACCGCTTCTATCGCTTTCAGCCTATCCGGCGAAGGCACATTCTCATGCAACCCTTCGTCACATATCTAACATCTACAGGAATACAAGCAATATGCCGGCAGACGATTTCAACAGCGCGCTTGACATCCGGGACGAGAGAATCAATGATTAAATCGAACCGGTTCGATAAAGCTCAAAATCTTGGGAGGATGGCGTGAGCAACATAGCAACGATCAGTGGTGGCCGCGATGCAGGCGACGGCAAGGCGTGGTTTACGCAAGACAGATTCGGCATGTTCATCCATTTCGGGCTCTACGCGCTTGGCGCACGGCACGAATGGCTGAAGAACCGCGAGGAATTCACCACCGAGGCCTATCAGAAGTATTTCGACAATTTCGATCCGGACCTCTACGACGCCCGCGAATGGGCGCGCCGTGCCCGCGCCGCCGGCATGAAATATGTCGTACTGACCGCCAAACACCATGAAGGCTTCTGCCTCTGGGACAGCAAGGTCACCGACTACAAAGTCACCAATACACCCTACGGCAAGGATCTGATCCGGCCCTACGTCGAAGCCCTGCGGGCCGAGGGGCTCAAGGTCGGCTTCTACTATTCGCTGCTCGACTGGCATCACCCGGATTTCCCGATCGATACGCATCACCCGCAGCGCAACCATCCCGATGCGGCCAAGCTCAATGAGGGCCGTGACATCTCCCGCTATGCTCAATATATGCGCGACCAGGTGACCGAGCTTTTGACCGAATTCGGCAAGATCGACGTGATCTGGTTCGACTTCAGCTATCCCCGCCGCGTGCACAAGGGGCTTCCCGGCAAGGGCCGCGCCGATTGGGAAAGCGATCGCCTGATCAAACTGGTGCGCGAGCTGCAACCTGACATCATCATCGGCGACCGCCTCGACCTGCCACGCGACGCGGATCACATGCCCGATCTGGTGACACCGGAACAATATACGCCGCGCGTCGCGCCGACCGTCGCCGGGCTGCCGGTGCGCTGGGAAGCCTGCCACACCTTCAGCGGCTCCTGGGGCTATTATCGCGACGAGACGACCTGGAAGGATGCCGGCCAGCTCATCAATATCCTGATCGACACGGTCTCGCTTGGCGGCAACCTCTTGATGAATGTCGGCCCGACCGGACGCGGCACATTCGACGCCCGCGCCATCACCGCGCTCGATACCTATGGAGATTGGATGCGGCTCAACGGGCGCGCCATCTACGGAGCAGGCCCGTCCGCCTACAAGGCGCCGAACGGCTGCCGCTTTACCCAGAAGGGTAATCGGCTCTATCTGCATGTGCAGACCTGGCCGTTCCGGCATATCCATATCGAGGGACTGGGGCGCAAGGTGAAATACGCGCAGTTCCTGCACGACGCCAGCGAACTGCACTGGCTGGATCCGGACGCGGAGGTGGATTCCAACATCGGCGTTGCCGTCGGAGAGGGCATATTGACCCTCGAATTGCCGGTCCTGAAGCCCGATGTGGTGGTTCCGGTGATCGAACTGATCCTGAAGGATTGAGCATCCTCCGGTCGGTGCTGTCATGAGCCGCGAAGCCGAACTCATTGCCACGATGACGCCGTTGATCGCCGATCTGGCAGAAGACGGCAATGGCGCCGTCGCTTTGGCCGGCTCGCGCGGCAAGGGACGGTCGGATGCCCAATCGGATTTCGACTTCCGGGTCTATGCCGATGCTTATCGCGGGCCGGACCTTAGGCAGACCGGCTCATGGAGGCGCTTCGAGGAGGCCATGCGTGGCTGGCAGGCCGAGGGGATCCGGATGGACGGCATCTGGATGCGCCGCTATGCCGGCGTGCAACAAGATCTGGACACCTGGCTTGC
The DNA here is from genome assembly GCF_000281735.1 of Rhizobium sp. AP16. Classification (NCBI taxonomy): domain Bacteria; kingdom Pseudomonadati; phylum Pseudomonadota; class Alphaproteobacteria; order Hyphomicrobiales; family Rhizobiaceae; genus Rhizobium; species Rhizobium sp. AP16. Next base: position 29,883 of record NZ_AJVM01000007.1, read on the forward strand.
CGGTGTTGCGGTGCCCAAGAACTTCGAGTGGACGATCTGGGGCTATCATCTGCCGACGGACCTTTCCAGCCAGCAGATCATCGCCGATCCACGCGGCCTGCTGGCGGGATGGAAGCAGCAGCTGGCGCAATATCCCGAGGCACTCAGGGCCTCGGTTCTGCGCCAGCACATGGACATTCTGCGCTATTGGGCCAAGGACTATCACTATGAAAGCAAGGTCGTTCGCCGTGACCTCGTCTTTCTGGTGGGACTAACGGGGAAATTGGCCAATGCCATTCTGCAGACCGTTTTTGCCTTCAACCGGGCCTATTATCCGGGTGATGGCTGGAACCTGCCCATGGCGGCCGAACTCGACCTGCTGCCACCCGATTTCCTGTCGCGGATGACCGCTATTCTGGAACCGGGAGACGATCCGGACGCCTGGCGGCGCCAGCGAACGGAACTGATCGGAATGATCGCCGATCTGGAGGCACTGATCGCAGCCTGAGGAGACTGCAGGACCAAACCGGAGGAGAGGTCCGGACACTGACGACCGTCATCGCAACCATAGTCCTTGAGGAGGAGGAACCATCATGAAACGCTCATTGGTCTTTGCGGCCGCCCTGGCCGCGAGTTTCCTGCCCAGCATCGGCGCTGAGGCGCAGAATGCGTCGGTCACCGTCACATGGCAGATGTGGGGTGAACCCAACGACGCACAGCTCTGGCAGCAGTTGGCCGATCTCGTGACGCAGCAATATCCCGATATCAAGGTCAAGCTGCAGCTTTCCGGCTGGACGGACTACTGGACGCGTCTGCCGGTTCTAGCCGCATCGGGCCAGGTCGCCGATATCGTCTCGATGCAGTCCATGCGTATGCCGAACTTCTATTCGATCCTTGATCCGCTCGATGACTATGTGAAGAAAAGCGATGTGAAGGTTGCGGACTTCGAAACCTCGATCATGTCGGGCCTTTCGCATGACGGCAAACTCTATGCGTTGCCCTATGACGTCGGTCCGTGGATGGTGTTCTACAATCGCGACAAGTTCGCAGCGGCCGGCCTGAAAGAGCCGGCCAAGGATTGGACATTCGACGACTTCAAGGCCACGGCCAAGGCACTGACCAAGGACGGGACTTACGGCTATGGAACGCAGGCCTTCGACTTCATCGCCGGCCCGGTTGCGCTCGGCGCGGAATACTTCAATGCCGACAACGAATTCGACCTGACCAATGCAGGCTTTGTCGAAGCCTTCAGCAAATATGCCGATCTCACCGCCAAGGATAAGCTGTCTCCCGTCTTTGCCTCCGCGTCAGACGCATCGGCGGCCAGCGGCCGTTTCGCATCCGGCAGCGTCGCCATGTATATCGATGGTCCGTGGACGCTGATTACGGCGCAGGCCAACGTCAACTTCAAGATCGGCATTGCGCCACTCCCGCGTGGCAGCGGCCCCTCGCGCTTCATCACCGCCGGTTCAGGCTGGGGTATTTCGGCGGCAAGCCAACACAAGGATGCCGCCTTCAAGGCGTTGCAGGTGCTGAGCGGTCCGAAAGCGGCGGAAATCCTGGGCTCAGCCGGCCGTGCACTCCCGGCGCGACTTGCCCAGCAGACCTACTGGTATGACGGGGCGGCCAAGAATGTCGCCGGCACCCGCGACACACTGCAATATATGTTCGCCCACACGACCCCCTTCCGCATCAACGAGAAATGGAACCAATTCGAGAACCTGGTGATGCAGTATGTACCGGTGGCGTTGACGGGAGATTCGACGCCTGAAGGCGTGCTTTCCGACATTCAGAGCCAGCTTCCGTAACCCTCGGCGCCTGGCGGGCCTGCGGCCGGGTGCATCGGCCCGAGCGCAGGCCGCTTGCCGGAAAGGAGAGGCCCATAATGCTGGCCAAACACACCGCCCTCAATGCGAGACCAAGGCCACGTTCCAGAAAGTGGTTCAGGGGAGAAGGATGGACAGCCCTGTTCTTCCTGTTGCCCGGCCTTATCGGCATTTTCCTGTTTCTCGTGCTGCCGATCCTTGCTTCGATCGCGCTCAGCTTCACCAACTGGCAATTGCTCGGCACGCCGCGTTTCGTCGGCTTCTCCAATTATACGCGGCTGTTCACGACCGATCCACAATTCTGGACGGTCATGCGCAACACTATCTTCTTCACCGCCGAGTATCTGGTCCTCAACATCATCATATCGCTGGGATTGGCGACATGGATCTCCAGTTTGAAGATCGGCCAGCGATGGTTCCGGGTGGTCTTCTTTCTCCCCACCTTCACGCCGCTGATTGCGGTTGCCATCGTCTGGATGCTGATCTTCACAAGCGGCGGTCTCTTCGACAGCCTCATGGCGCAGCTCTCGCTGCCGTTTTCGGGTGTGCTCAACAACCGGGCGTTCGCCATGCAGGCGGTAATCATCACCTCGCTCTGGGCCGGCATCGGATACAACACGGTGCTGTTCAACGCAGCACTCGACATGGTGCCGGCAACCTATCTGGAAGCCGCGCGGATCGATGGCGCGACGGCCTGGGACCGCTTCTGGAAAATCCGGCTGCCACTGATCTCTCCTACCCTGTTCTTCGGTACGGTGATGACGGCGATCACCTCGTTGCAGGTCTTCGACCAGATCTACGTCATGACCAAGGGCGGGCCTGGCTCATCGACCGCGACTCTTGGCTATGCCATCTACCAGCGCGGCTTCCAGAACTTCCAGATGGGCTACGCCTCAGCCATCGCCTGGGTGATGTTCGCGCTGATCATGGCGCTGACAGCCCTGCAATTCTGGCTCCAGCGCAAATGGGTGCACTATGACGCTTAAGTCCAAGGCCAGGGCGCGCCGAAAGCTGGCGCTCGACATCTTCAATCACGCCGCGCTGCTTCTGGTCGCGCTTGCCTTCCTGTTCCCGTTCTTCTGGATGGTCTCGAATGCGGTGCGCTCTAACGCCGAGGTGATGGCGATACCGGTGCGTCTTCTGCCTGAGGTCTTCGAATGGGGCAACTTCGCAGCCGCCTGGACCAGATTGCCCTTCGGCCGTTTCTTCCTCAACAGCGCCATCATCGCCATCTGCGTCACGGCGATCACCGTCGTGGTGTCCTGCCTTTCGGGTTATGCCTTCGCGCGGCTGAAATTCAGGGGACGCGAGATGCTGCTGCTCGGCTATATCGGCACGCTCATGGTGCCGCCGCTGATGCTCATCATTCCGCTGTTTCTGATCGTCAACAGGCTCGGCCTGGTCAACACCTTTCCGGGCGTGATCCTACCGGTCGCCTTCGGCACTTTCGGCGCGTTCCTGATGCGGCAGTTCTTTCTCTCCATTCCGATGGAACTTGAAGAAGCGGCACGGATAGACGGCGCCTCGCGGCTGCGCATCCTGGTCAGCATCATCGTGCCACTGTCGATGCCGGCCATCGGGCTTTTGTCGCTGTTCACCTTCATGGGGCAGTGGAGCAATTTTCTCTGGCCGCTGATCGTCATGACCGGAGCCGACAATGCTACCCTGCCGGTGGGGCTCACCCTGTTCCAGACGCAACAGGGGACGCAGTGGAACTATCTGATGGCGGGCGCCGCCCTTTCCATGCTTCCGGGGATTTTCCTCGCGATCATCCTCCAGAAGCTCATCTACAACAGTATCGCCCTCAATGCGGGCATGGGTGGGCGCTAGGCGCCTGCAGACTCTTGGGAGCGAAGACATGGCGAAACTGACAATCCGCAATGCCGTCAAACGCTACGGTGCACTCGAAGTTTTGCACGGCGTATCCGTCGCGGCAGAGGACGGAGAATTCGTCGTGCTCGTCGGCCCTTCGGGCTGCGGCAAATCCACCCTGCTGCGGATGATTGCCGGGCTTGAAAGCATCAGCGATGGCGAGATCGAAATCGGCGACCGTGTCGTCAACGACCTCGAGCCCAATGAGCGTGACATCGCCATGGTGTTTCAATCCTACGCGCTCTATCCGCATATGACCGTTCGCGACAACATGGCGTTTTCGCTGAAACTGGCGCGCCGCAGCCGGCAGGAGATCGAACAAAAGGTCAATGACGCCGCCGGCATTCTTGATATCACCGCGCTCCTCGACCGTTACCCGCGGCAATTGTCCGGCGGGCAGCGCCAGCGCGTGGCCATGGGGCGCGCCATCGTCCGCAATCCGGCGGTGTTCCTGTTCGACGAACCGCTCTCCAATCTCGACGCCAAGTTACGTGTTCAAATGCGGACGGAAATCAAGACTTTGCACCAACGCTTGGGCACCACCATGGTCTACGTGACCCATGACCAGATGGAAGCCATGACCATGGCCGACCGCATCGTGGTCATGCGCGGCGGCCATATCGAACAGGTCGGCTCGCCGCTCGAAATCTACGATAGACCCGCGAACAGTTTCGTCGCCGGATTTATCGGATCGCCGTCGATGAATTTCATTGAGGGTCAGGTCGTCGAGCGGAACGGAACGGCGGAACTGGCAGCAGCGGAGGGTGTGCATTGGCCGCTGCCGGATCATGCACGCGCCCACATCGGACAGTCCGTTCAATTGGGCATCCGGCCCGAACATATTGCCGTCGACACGGACGGAGTGCAGGCGAAGGTCACCATCATCGAGCCGACAGGTTCCGACACGCACCTGCAATTGCAGGCCGGCTCCCAATCGATCATCGCGTCCGTCAGGGACCGTCCGTCTGTATCGGCTGGACAGTCCGTCCCGCTCAGGATCGATGCGCAGAAGGTACATCTGTTCGACCCGGCGAGCGGCAAGCGGCTATATTGAACGGGTAATCAGGGACGCTTCGCCGTCATCAGCCAATCACCAACCTCTTCCACATCGCCTCACCTGATAAGTTTGCAGTACCGTCGCCGCACTTAATCCGCGGGCTGTCGTCTTTGCACCGCGCTCATGTCGTTTTCACTGCCTCTGTCCGCCGTCCATCGTGGTCTGCTCATGGTGTTCAAGCGGCCGCTTCGGTCCGCGTTTAGGCGTCGTTCGGAAGCGCCGTGGTTGGCCGGTCTGCAGAGGAGGCAGGTCGGTTGGGAGAGCTTGTCACCGGTCTTGCCGGCGGCGGGATCCATGCATCGAAACCCATAGGAGGAGTGAGTATGAGCAGGAACAGAGGCGTCGTCTATATGCGGCCCGGCAAGGTGGAAGTCCGCGACATTGACGATCCGAAGCTTGAGGCGCCGGACGGCCGCCGCATCGAGCACGGGGTTATCCTGAAGGTGATCTCGACTAATATCTGCGGCTCCGACCAGCATATGGTACGCGGCCGCACCACTGCCATGCCCGGCCTCATCCTTGGACACGAGATCACTGGCGAGGTGATCGAGAAGGGCATCGATGTCGAGATGCTGGAAATCGGCGACATCGTCTCGGTTCCGTTCAACGTTGCCTGCGGCCGCTGCCGCTGCTGCAAATCGCAGGATACCGGCGTTTGCCTGACCGTGAACCCGTCGCGCGCCGGCGGCGCCTACGGCTATGTCGACATGGGCGGCTGGATCGGCGGACAGGCCCGTTACGTCACCATTCCCTATGCCGATTTCAATCTGCTGAAATTCCCGGATCGCGACAAGGCCATGGCGAAGATCCGCGATCTCACCATGCTCTCCGATATCCTGCCAACCGGCTTTCATGGGGCCGTTCGCGCTGGCGTCGGCGTCGGCTCGACCGTCTATGTCGCAGGCGCCGGTCCGGTCGGCCTCGCCGCTGCCGCCTCTGCCCGCATCCTCGGGGCCGCCGTCGTCATGGTCGGCGACTTCAACAAGGATCGTCTCGCCCATGCGGCGAGAGTAGGCTTTGAGCCGATCGATCTTTCGGCGGGCGACCGTCTCGGCGACATGATCGCTCAAGTCGTCGGCACGAACGAAGTCGATAGCGCCATTGACGCCGTCGGCTTTGAGGCACGCGGACATTCCGGCGGTGAACAGCCGGCCATCGTGCTCAACCAGATGATGGAAATCACGCGGGCGGCGGGATCGATCGGGATTCCCGGCCTCTATGTCACCGATGATCCGGGCGCCGTCGACAGTGCAGCCAAGCAAGGCAATCTCTCGCTCCGCTTCGGTCTCGGCTGGGCCAAGGCGCAGTCGTTCCATACTGGCCAGACGCCGGTCATCAAATATAACCGCCAGCTCATGCAGGCGATCCTGCACGACCGGCTACCGATCGCCGACATCGTCAATGCGAAGATCATCTCGCTGGATGATGCTGCCCAAGGCTATGAAAGCTTCGATCAGGGTGCGGCGACGAAATATGTCCTCGATCCGCATGGCGACCTTCTGAGGGCGGCCTGATACCTGATACAAGAGACTAAGATCTGGCTTCATAGAAAATGGCCGGGGCGAAAGCCCCGGCCATTTTCGTATCAAAGGAAGTGTCCGATCAGCGCCGTTTTCGCTTACCGAGATGCCAGGCTCAAAGCGCCTTCCGGCGAACGAGGCTGTCTGATGGAAAAGACGAGGATAGCCGATAGCAACATGAACGCTCCGACAATGAACATCGGCAACTGATAGAAGCCGGTCATGTCCTTGACGGCGCCGGTGATGTATGGCGCGGCAAAGCCGGCCAGATTCCCGATCGTATTGATCAAGGCGATGCCCGCGGCAGCCCCGGCACCGGTCAGGAATTTGCTCGGCAGCGCCCAGAAGTTCGGCAGGGCGGAGAAGATCGCGCAGGCCGTTATGGCAATCACAGCAATCGTTGCTTCAGGCGAGGACATATAGAGAGCCAGCGGTATGCTGGCTGCGCCGACCAGGGCGGGAATGCCAACGTGCCAGGTGCGTACCCCACGCTTCGAGGCGTCGTTGCTCCAGAAGTACAGGGCAACTGCCGCCGGCAGGTAAGGAATGGCGGTAATCAGCCCCTTGTCGAACACGTCGAACTTTGTGGCAAATTTCGCTTCAAAGCCGGCGATAATCGTCGGCAGGAAAAAGGCGAGCGCATAAAGGCCGTAGATCATTCCGAAATAGACCAAAGCAAGCAGCCAAACCCGACCGCTCGTCAGCGCCTTGCCGACCATGCTGCCGTGCGACTTGCTGATTGCCTTTTCCTCATTTGCAAGCTCACCGACCAGCCAATCCTTCTCCGCCTTGGTCAACCACTTTGCATCCTTTGGTGTATCGGGGAGGTAAAACCAGGTGATGATGCCGACGATGATGGCAGGAACGGCAACGCCGAAGAACATGATGCGCCAGCCTTCCAGCCCGAACGCGCCGTGCGCCTGAATGAGCAGGGATGCGACAGGCGCCCCGATGACGGTCGTCAGCGGCTGGGCGAGATAGAACAGCGCCAGGATCTTTGCGCGATGGCGGGAGGGTACCCAGCCGCTTAGAAAGAGGATGGCGCCTGGAAAGAAGCCGGCTTCGGCGACACCGAGAAGGAAACGCAGCGTGTAGAGCTCCGTTGCGCTGCTCACCCAGGTGAACAGCAGCGCGACGATACCCCACGTCACCATGATACGCGCCAGCCAACGCCGCGCGCCGTATTTGTGGAGTGCCAGATTGCTTGGAATTTCGAGAACGATGTAGCCCAGGAAAAAGATCCCGGCGGCAAAGCCGAATTGCGCGGCGGTCAGGCCGAGGTCGGTCGTCATGCCATTGGGACCGGCAAACGAGATGGCCGTCCGATCCAGAAAATTGATGAAGAACATGAGCCCGATGAAGGGCGCCAATCGCCATGAAATCTTTCTAAGCGCCGATTGCTCCGCAGGGGCAATGCCAGTTTGCACGTCACTCATGATATCCGATTTCCTCCCTATACGGCTTTGCCTCCCAACGATCCCCGATCGCGGCGCGTAACACAGCCTCGTTTCAGATGGTCAATATGGTTGCTTGCGTGCCGGCTAAGGGTGACTTGCGCGCATCCCGGACTTGCATCGAAAGATCCAGCGCATGCCGCTTGCCTGCGAAGGACGCGGGAACGGCTCTCTCAGTGCTGCCTCTGCCTCGTCAGCGAAGATCGCGAGCATCGAGGATGAGTGACATGGCAGGTCAGGATCAGCCGCACTTGCCTCGACTTTTCAAGCCGCGATGTGATCCCCTCAGATCGCCAGGGAGCCAATGCCCCTCTTATCGGCGGCATAAAAAAGCATGGTCCTCATCACCCCAACCCTCCCCAATTTGAAGGAGTGATAATTCATCTGGTATAATGAGTCAATCATCATGTCGTTATAAAAATTGTAACGAACCACCAGAGCTTCGCCCCAACTGACCCTTTACGCACCGCGTTGCCATGGCGATTTTGTTGCTATAATAACTTGAGTATATGAAGAAGGATTATTGCCTGCGGCAAAGCTTAGAGCTGGGGACGATGTTTCAGCCAAGGATGCAAAACAGGATTGACGGCTTTTCCGTTGTCGGCGGCGTCCACCGGCGGCAATGGAACGGCATCGTCGCCGATGTCTGGAACGTCAATTGTGCGGCCCGCGCCGGCGGCTATTATGTCGCCGAGGATCCACGCCTCTTTATCTTGCTCGACCAGCGCGGCTCCGGCACGAATGGCGTCAGGCTTTCGCCCCGCGCCCAAAGCCGGTCGCAGGACTATGATCACGAGAGAATGTCCTACATTCCCGCCGGTATGGAGCTTTGGGCGGATCTTGCCGGCATCGATTTCGTACGTCATCTCGATATTCATTTCGATGCCGACATCATCGGCCAAAGGTTGATGGAGGATATCGATCCGTCGCGTCTCGACAATCCGCGCCTGCATTTCTCCGATCCACGGCTGATGGCGCTGGCCGAGCTGATCGCGACCGAATGCGAAAATCCGGAGCCGCTGCACGATCTCTACGGCGACGGCCTGACGCTGTCGCTGCTGATCAATGTGCTGCAGCTGCGGGGTCCGCAACCGCGCCGGCGCAGCGAACTCGCCACCTGGCAATTGCGGCGCGCGGTCGATTACATCGAGGCAAATTGCCTGCGCACGATCCGGCTGGAAGAGCTGGCATCGCTGACTGGCCTGTCGCAATCGCATTTCAGCCACGCTTTCAAGGCCTCGACCGGCCTCCCGCCGCATCAATGGCAGACCAAGGCGCGGCTCGAACGAGCCAAGCAATTGCTGCTGAAAGGCGACACGCCGCTCACCAATGTCGCCGTCGAGACCGGCTTTGCCGATCAGGCGCATTTCACCCGCGTCTTCCGCAAGAATGTTGGTACCACCCCGGCAAGCTGGAAGAGGAGCCAGATTGCCTAAATGCCACACCTCTCGAGCAATTGCTGACATCGCGGAGAATTGCCCAAAAATATTCAATTTCCCCAGGATCAGACAAGCCGCGCCAATAAATATGAGTTAATTGCTCATCTTATTTAAGGGGCTGGCCACTTGGCCGAGCCGATAGGGCGCGAAGTTGGGACTGATGACGAACATGCAGGGATTGAGCAAAGACGTATCGATGTGGCGGCTGATGATGGGCGTGGCCATCGCGACGATCCTTTCGAGCGCGCAGGTTGTGGCGCAAGAGAGCCCGACGGTGTTGCAGCCACTGGTCATCCAGGGCGGGCAGAAGGACAGCGAAAAGAACGGCACCGCCCCGGTCAAGGGCTATGTCGCCACCAAGACGACAGCCGGTTCGAAAGCTGACACGCCGATCACCGAGGTGCCGCAATCGGTCTCCGTCATTGGCCGGCAGGAAATGCAGGATCGCGGCATCACCAACAAGGTCGACGAGGTGCTGCGCTACACGCCGGGCGTCACCACGCAGCCCTTCGGCAATGACGGCGATACCGACTGGTTTTATATTCGCGGCTTCGACGCCACCCAGACCGGCGTCTTCATGAATGGCCTGACGCTCTACAGCTATGGCTTCGGCGGCTTCCAGATCGATCCCTTCATGCTTGAGCGCGTGGAAGTGTTGAAAGGCCCCTCCTCCGTGCTCTATGGCGGATCCAATCCGGGCGGTCTCGTCAACATGGTGCGCAAGGAGCCGACCGACGATCCCTCTTACTACACCGAGATCGGCATCAACAATCTCGGCAACGCCTTTGTCGGCTTCGACTTTTCCGACAAGCTCTCGGCCGACGGCGTCTATCGCTACCGGCTGACCGGTAAGGTCGCCGGCGGCGATACCTATAGTGACGGTACCCACGATCTGCGCGGCTTCATCATGCCGCAGATCACCGTCTCTCCGGACGACTCCACTAAGCTCACCGTCTACGGCATGCTGAGCGGCCTTGACGAGATTCACAGCGGCAACGGCTTCTTTCCCTATGTTGGCACCGTGGTCGATGCGCCCTATGGCAAGATCAAGCGCGATGCCTTCTATGGCGAGCGCAGTATCGACAATCTGAAGTACACCCAGCAGATGCTCGGCTACGAATTTTCGCACGATTTCGACGGCGGCTGGACCGTGTCGCAGAATGCGCGCTATGGCCATCTCTACAAGCGCGAGGAAGGCCCCTATCTCAACGGTTATGTCGACGGCAATCCGCTCGATCCGTCCTATGACGATCCGAACTATATGCTGAGCCGCATCGGCTTCTTCGAACGCTCGAAGGTGGATACTTTCTCGGTCGACACCCGCGCTGAGAACAAGTTCGATACCGGCCCCATCAGCCATGATTTCCTGATCGGCACCGATTACTCGATCTACCGGCTCGACCAGGTCCAGGCGTGCTGCGGCTCCAACCCGATCAGCGCCACCAACCCGGTTTACGGCACCGCGCAGGGCGCAAACTTCGTCTACCTTGATCAAGTCCTGACGCAGCAGCAGCTCGGCGTCTACGCGCAGGATCAGATGCGCTTCGGTGGCGGCTGGCTGCTGACGCTCAATGGCCGCTATGACTTCGTCGACACCAACTCCGACGCAACAGTCGGCACCACCTACAGCTCGAACGAAAATGCGCCGAGCGGCCGAGCGGGCCTGGCCTACGAGTTCTCCAACGGCATAACCCCCTATGTCAGTGCCGGCACCTTCTTCAGGCCCCTGGTCGGCACCAGTGTCACCGGCGGCGGCCTGACACCGGAGAAGGGCGAGCAGTATGAGGCCGGCATCAAATATGAGCCCGACTTCATCGACGGCCTGTTCACAGCATCCGTCTTCCAGATCGACCGCAAGAACATGGCGCTGACCGACCCCGTCACCTTCCTGCAGCGGCAGATCGGCGAGGTTCGCTCGCGCGGCCTCGAATTCGAAGGCAAGGTCAATCTCGACGACAACTGGAAGCTGCTCGGCTCCTATTCCTATACGGATCTCGAAATTACCAAGGACATCGATTCCTCCGTCGTCGGCAATTCGCCCTATCTCGTGCCGAACTCCACAGCCTCTCTCTGGCTCGACTACGCCTTCACCAGCGATGCGCTTGACGGTCTCAGCATCGGCGCCGGCGTGCGCTATCAGGGCAAATCCTGGGCGGACGAGGCCAATACCCTGCGTGTGCCTTCCGCGACACTCTTCGACGCCGGCATCCGCTACGAGAAGAAGGGCTGGGGCGCTTCGCTCAACGTCGCCAACCTCTTCGACAAGACCTATGTCGCGGGTTGCGCCGGGGAAAATGTCTGCGGCTACGGCGAGGCGAGGACCATTACCTTCAAGCTCAGCAAGAAGTGGTAAGTGGAGAATAAAGGTATACTTTAATCCTCCACTATGGCAGACAACCGAGGATCGCCCGACGGCGATCCTCGTCCTCGTTTGAAACACAAAGGCGATGCAAAAGGAGGCTATCCAATGATGCATGCGAGAGATTTCACCGCCTCGGGCACCGCCATCCATGCCGATGCCGGGCGCCTGCTCGATCAACTCTGCGAGCACCTGGCAGAGCATGTGACGGTGACGCGAAGTGCCGAAGGCGCGCGGCTGGAAACCGTTATCGGCAGCGCCGATATCGCCGTGTCGGAAAACCGCCTCGACATCAAACTGCGCTGCCCGACCGCCTCCAAGCTGTTCACGGTCCGCAGCATGGTTGCCGAACGCCTCTTTGCATCATCCGGCGAGACGCTCGACCTCACCTGGGCCGACGGGCCACAGGCCGCCGTCATTCCCGATTTCCGCGAGATCACCGTTATTCGTGCAAGCAACATCACCCCGCATATGCGCCGCGTGACCGTCGCAACCGAGGACGCCAAACACTTCCTGGACGGCGGCCTGCATGTGCGCCTGCTGATCCCGCCGAAGGACCGCGCAGCGGTCTGGCCGCATACCGAACCGGACGGCCGCATTCATTGGCCTCGGGGCGAGGATGCGCTGACCATCCGCGCCTATACGATCCGCAGCATCGATCTTGCCAAGGGTGAGATGGATATCGATTTCGTGCTGCACGATGGCGACAATGTTCCCGGCGCATCATGGGCCTTGAATGCCCGTCCCGGCGACCGGGCAGGCCTCATTGGTCCCGGCGGCGGCGGCGTGCCCGCTGCCCGCAAGCTCATCCTCGCCGGTGACGAAACCGCCCTGCCTGCCATCGCCCGCATCGCGGCCACTGTGCCTGCGGAAGCCGAGCTGCGGATTTTCCTGGAAGTGGCAGACAGGCACGAGGAACAATCGCTGCCTTCGGCCGCATCGCTCAATGTCACATGGCTTCATCGCAACCAGGCAGCCGCGGGAAGCACCCGCGTGCTGGAACGGATCCTGCGCGATCTCGTACCCACCTCCGATCCCGAAACCTTCGTCTGGGTTGCCTGCGAGCAGACCGAAGCCCGCGCCATCCGCAACTTCATGAAAACCGAGATGGCCGCCGACCGTTCCCGCTTCAGCGTCGCGGCATATTGGCAACGATGAGCACCTGAGAGACGGTGAAGTACATTTTTGCCGCCAGTCGTGTCGATACGGCTAACATCGGTTGAGCGAAAGCCTTCGCGCTCCCAAAATGCACGACCACGCGAATTGGCTTCGATGACCGCGAGATACAGCCGCGTCGCTCATCGAGAGCGTCTAGCTAGACAATCAACAGAAATGGGTTGTGCAAAGTTTGAGTTGACCACTTTCAATGGCGAGGCGACATTCGCAACCGGTAGCAAGCTGGAGGAAAAGCGATGGACGAGGCAGACCGTTGGCGCCATATGACAAGTGCACCGAAAGACGGTAGTCGGATTCTGGTCACGATCCGACCATCTGAGCAGGGGCCGGCGGAAGTTGACCTCGCATATTGGTCGAATGGCGATCAGTTTGCGGGAGAAGGGTGGCGTGCGTCCGATTCCTCACCCGGGCAGATCATCGAATATGCCGAACCGGAATTGAAATGTTGGATGCCGATGCCCTCGGCTAACCTCCGTCGCGCCTCGATGCCTCCGCCATGGGAAGGCGACGACGACAAGAACCTTGACGGGTCAGGCATTTAAGAACTCGCGCCTGCCTCGCCCAAAAGGAAGTTCTCCCGCGAACTTACAATCGCAAGATTGCATTCCTATATAGGCTGAAAATCGCTTTTCTGCCCAAGGACAGGAGAACCAATGTTCCGCGCAATTCCACGTTTCGCTCAGGTCGCAGCCATCGTCGTCCTCGCCGCCGCCACCTCCATTGTGAGCTTTGACGATGCCGACGCACGTCGCGCCGGATCCAGCGGGTTTGGCAGCCGTGGAACGCGAACCTTCGACACACCGGCCGTAACGCGGACAGCCCCGACGCAGGCCGCGCCGATCGAACGGACAATGACGCCCCAGCAGCAGACCGCGACGCCGTCAGTGGCCGGTGCCGCCGCTGCGCAGCCGCGTCGCGGCCTCTTTGGCGGCTTCGGCGGCTCGATGATTGGCGGACTGATCGCCGGCGGTCTTCTCGGCATGCTGATCGGCCATGGATTTGGCGGCGGCTTCGGCTTCCTCGGCCTGCTGCTGCAAGCCGCGCTGATCTTCATGGCTATCCGCTTCGCCATGCGGTTTTTCGCAAACCGCCAACAACCTCAATATGCACCTTCCGGAGCGAATGCGTCGTTCAATATGAATGCATCCAAGCCCTCCTCCTTTCCCATCCCGCCGATCGGCGGCGGGATAGCAGGCACCGCGCAGAAAAAGCCGGCTCAAGCCAATGACGAGATCGGGTTGCAGCAAGCCGACCTCGACCGCTTCGAAAAGCTTCTGACCGAAGTCCAGTCAGCCTACGGTGCCGAGGATTATGCCACGCTGCGCCGGCTGACCACGCCGGAGGCGATGTCCTATCTTGCCGAGGAGCTTGGCGAGAACGCCACCAAGGGCGTCCGCAACAGCGTCACCGATATCCGCCTGCTGCAGGGCGACATTGCTGAATCCTGGCGCGAGGACAATGCCGAATACGCCACCCTGGCGATGCGCTATTCGAGCGTCGACGCACTGCTCGATCGCAGGACGGGCCGGCTTGTCGACGGCGACGATCGCAATGCCTCGGAAACGACCGAGATCTGGACCTTCATGCGCAAACCCGGTTCGGACTGGATCCTGTCCGCTATCCAGGGAACGGAAGTCCACCACGCTTGAATCTGCCTTCGGGCCGGTTGTGGTATATAGACAACGAATGCCGGGATATGCGCTCCCGGCATCTGCCTTGCGAACAGAAGGAAAGCTGACACTGTAACGCTAACCGCGCGTCGGTGGCTCGCTATTCCATTGCATCAACGCACTTTCCCGCAGAAATCGTAACTCTTATGTTCTCAAATCACTGCAGAAGGGGCGGAGTATCATTGCCAAGCCCTCCGCTCTGAGCGTATGGATCTCTCCGAACAAATGAACATGGTTATATCAGGGGAAAAGCTTGCAAGTCCTTGTTAGAGACAACAATGTCGATCAGGCGCTACGCTTTCTGAAGAAGAAGTTGCAGCAAGAGGGTGTTTTTCGGGAAATGCGTCTTCGCGAGTCCTATGAAAAGCCTTCCGAAAAGCGCGCTCGCGAGAAGGCCGAGGGGATCCGCCGTACGCGGAAGCTCGCGCAAAAGAAACTGAACCGCGAGCTCGGCATAAGTACCGCCAAAAAGCCCAAGCCGGCCTCCCGCTCCAAATAGCTATCACCTGCTCTCCATCAAAGGCACCCTCAGTTTCGAAGTTACCCCGAGGCTGATCCAACTACTGTGAGGAGCGACAGCCTTTCGCTCCTCATGACTCAATCCGGCGCCTTCCGGAGGAAATGAACCGGTCGGCTGGCAGTCAAGCAGGCCCTGCCAATGACTTTTCGACATGCCGGCGCTCAGTTCGGTCGGCAAGATCGGCGTCGCCAAGCCTAAGACCGGCAGGGCGAAGAACGCTTCCTCAACTGATCCCCGCAGTCCACTCATCCAGCGACATCGTTGGCAGATCGAACGTTTCGCCCGTTCTGACATAGCCGTGGCCACCCATTCGGCCGAGGGCGTTCAAGCCTTTCGGGTCGATATGCAGACGCTCGTTGACGAGGTTCGACCTGATGTGCAGTGCGAGCACCTCACCTATGACGATCTCTCGCGAGCCGCCAACCTGCAAGGTCACATGGCGACGGCACTCGAAAGCCGCCGGCGCCTCCGCGATATAGGGCGAGCGAACATGAGTGCCTGGCAAAGCCGTAGGCCCTGCGCGTTCCAGCTCGTCAACGCCGGCGGGAAATGGGACGGCAGTCACATTCATGGCATCCAGGTTTTCGGCTCCGACGATGTTCACGGTGAACTCGCCGGTATGGCGGATATTGTGCCCGGTATCCTTGAAGCTCAGATCGCCGTGATTTTCGACGCCAATCGCCAGGATCGGCGGATCGGCAGACAGGACGCCAAAAAAGCTGAACGGCGCAGCGTTGACGCGATTTTCAGTATCGACCGTGGTCACCCAAGGATGGGACGCGGCACGACAGTGCCGATCAGCAATTTGTAACACTCACGCGGCGTAAGCGAACCAAAATCGAACCGCGTAAAATCAGCCGCACTGGGCAGGCTCTTGGGCACCGTCATTGTCATATTTTCCTTGTCGTCTCCGGCATGGCCCACTCTTACAACGATGCCGGGATGTCTTTGTCGTTAGTCGGAAACAGCCAGGTAGCGGCTCAATATCTCCCCGACATCCGGCGCATCATCCTCATCGACACGCGCGCGGTCTTCGACGGCGTGGAGGTGGTGATCCATGATTTCCGTCGCGCGCTCGCGATCGAGCTGCTTCAGAGCCTCAATAAGCTGGATGTGCTCATCGATGCCGCATTCAGCGGAATGGGGTCGGCCGAACCGGGCAAGAATGAGTGAGGAGCGGGACACGACCCGGCTGATGAAGTCGATCAACAGCTTCGAATCGGTCAGTTCGGCCAGCAGAATGTGAAACTCCCCGGCCAGCCGGATTGACCGCGGCGAGGACGACCGCAGCGCGCGCTCCTCTTCGCGGACATGCGATATCAGCGCATCGATCCCGTCTTTCGGCATGCGCGTGCAGAGCCGCTCGATGACTTCTCGCTCCAGGCAGCGGCGTAGCGCGAAGACCTCATGTGCTTCCTCCAACGTCGGCATGGCGACCGAGGCACCCCGGTTGGGCTTGATCTCGACCAGACCGTCGGAAACCAGGCGCACAAGCGCATTGCGAGCGCTCGTACGGCTGACGCCGAAGGTGTCGCCGATGGAATCCTCCGGCAACTTAACCCCAGGCTTCAGCGCCTGCTCAAGGATCGCCCGTCTCAGTGAAGCGTAAATGGCATCACTGCGCGTCTGGTTCGTGGACATAGAGCTCTCCATCGCGTGGTTTGGCGGTGCTTTTCATTGCGCCTCTATATGCACAATTTTTGTCTGCCATAAACGGATAAAAATCGCATGCAATTTATGTTGATATTGCATACGATCTAGAATACGAATTTTGATACGCTCTGCAAGCGAATTAAGATTGCCGCTAGAATACCGGCGCCGATTTTGGCGCGATCACGCCATTTTCGTTAGAAAATCGCTGATTTTGAGCAGAAATTGCATACAATATAAAGATCGGGGAACAATATGATCAAAATTGGAAAATTACTTCTCGCCGGAGCCTTACTGCTCGGCCTGGCCCTGCCAGCCGGAGCAGAGACATTCCGCTGGGGCGCATCACGCGATCTGGGTTCGCTTGATCCCGATTCCTATGGCGACAGTTTTACGCTCGGAGTGCTCAATCACGTATACGAAGGCTTGGTGCGGTACGATCGCAACCTGAAGATCGAGCCTGCACTTGCCACATCCTGGGAAGTTGTTTCGCCGACGACCTGGCGCTTCAAGCTCCGCGAAGGCGTCAAATTTCACAACGGCGCCGATTTTACGGCGGAAGACGTGCAGGCGTCGCTGGTGCGCGCCAGCGATCCGAAATCACCGCTCAAGGGCAACATTCCTGCCTATAAAGGATCGCGGGTCATCGACGCCCATACGATCGAAATCGATGTCACGCCGAACTACCCTCTCCTTCTCAATGATCTGACAACGATCTACATCTTCGATGCCGGCTGGCTGAAGGACAACAATACCGAGGCCCCGACCGACGTCGGATCGGGCGTCGAAGGCTACGCGACCTATCATGCCAACGGCACCGGTCCCTTCAAAATCGAGAGCCGCCAGCCCGACGCCAAGACCGTTTTCGTCAAGTTCGATGGCTGGTGGGACAAGCCGCAGCACAATATCGACCGGATCGAGTTCACACCGATTGCGTCCGACGCGACACGCGTGGCGGCGCTGTTGGCCGGCGATATCGACTTCACGGACAAAGCGCCCGTTCAGGACATCCCTCGCCTGCAGGCTTCGCCGAACGTCAAGCTTCTCGAGGGCACCGACCTGCGCACGGTCATGATCGGCTTCAGCCAGCGCGACACGCTCCTTTCCGGCGCTCCCAACCCGATGAAAGACGTGCGCGTTCGTCAGGCGATGCAGCTCGCGATCGACCTTGACCTCATCAAGAAGAAGGTCATGCGTGGAAAGTCTCGTAATGCCGGCACGCTCGTCGCACCGCAGATTCCGGGCTACGACGCTGCGCTCGATACACCGCTGCAGGCCGACTTGGAAAAGGCAAAGGCGCTCCTGAAGGAGGCCGGCGCTGCGGATTTCGCCTTCGACTTCAACTGCACCGACACGCTCGTCAACGAAGAGCAGATCTGCCAGGCCGTGGCTTCCATGTGGTCGCGCATCGGGCTGAAGCCGAAGCTTGACCAGGGACCCCGCGCAGTCCAGACGCCGAAGCGCTCGAATGGGCAGGTCGATGTCTACACGCTCGGCTGGGCGACCCTCCCGATGCTCGACACCTACAGCCTCACCTCGCAGGTCCTCCACACGAAGGGCGGCACATATGGCATCTTCAACTGGGGCGGCTGGTCGGACAGCGAATTCGACAGACTGACGGAAGCCTCGGCGGTCGAACTCGATCAAACCAAGCGCCTGGCACTGGAGGCGGCATCCCTCAAGGTTGCCAAGGAGCATGTGCTGATGATCCCGTTGCACCAGCAACCTTTGACCTGGGCGACGGCGAACAAGGTCGCGGACCTGCCGCTCTTTGCCGACAACCTTCCCCGCCTATGGCTTGTGAAGAAGTAACGATGCAATTTGGCTCGCCGCACCCTACGGCGGCGGGCCTCCCTCACGAAAAATCGGGCTCGATCAAAACCAGGGACGTAAAGCGCAATGATCGCCTTCCTCGTAAAGCGCATCGGCAATGCGATCCTCGTGATGTTGACCGTCACCTTCATCGCTTTCATGATTTTCCGTTTCGTCGGCGATCCCGTCGAAATGATGATGAACGAAAGTGCCACGCAGGCCGAACATGACGAACTGCGCACCAGACTCGGCTTGAACGACGGATTCCTGACGCAATATGTCCGCTTCGTCGTCAAGGCGGCCCAGGGCGAATTCGGGCTTTCCTATCGAAACCAGCAGGATGTCATCAAGCTGATCGGCGAGCGGTTTCCGGCGACATTCGAGCTTGTGCTCATCGCTACGATCATCTCGCTCGTCGTCGGCATTCCGCTTGGTGTCTTCACCGCCATCGGGCGCGGAAGATGGTGGGCGGAAGGACTTCAATTCACCTCCGTGATCGGAATCTCCCTGCCGAGCTTTCTTGTCGGCATTCTGTTGATCCTGGTGTTTTCCGTGTCTCTTGGATGGTTACCCGGCTATGGGCGCGGCGATATCGTCCAGATCGGCTGGTGGTCAACGGGGCTGCTTACCTCTTCCGGGCGCGCCGCGCTGGTGCTGCCGGCACTCTCACTATCGCTCTTCCAGATCACGCTTGTCATGCGGCTTGTTCGCGCCGAGATGCTGGAAACCCTGCGTTCGGACTTCATCAAGTTCGCCCGCGCCCGCGGCGTTCGGCGCCGATCGCTGTGGTTTCGTCATGCGCTGAAAAACTGTCTGATGCCGGTCATTACTTTGACGGCAATGCAGATTGGCAATCTCATCGCCTTTGCCCTGGTCACCGAGACCGTGTTCCAGTGGCCCGGCATGGGCATGCTGTTCATGCAGGCAGTCACCTTCGTCGATATCCCTGTGATGGCCGCCTATCTCTGCATCGTGGCCTTCATCTTTGTCGTCCTGAACACCTTCGTCGATGTCGCCTATGCCGTCGTCGATCCGCGTCTGCGCAAAGCCTGACCGAGAGGAGCACCCCATGAGCGGCATCGAAACGGCCAATCCGACGAAAGCGGCGTCCCCGCGCCCCTCCCTCCGTCGCCGCATCGCCGATACGGATCTGTGGTGGAGCTTCAAGAAGCATCCCTCCGCCATCATCGCCACCATTGTCCTGGCTTTGCTGCTGGCATCGGCATTTCTGGCACCATGGATCGCACCGCAAAATCCGTATGATCTGGCATCTCTCGATCTGCTAAACGCCCAGTTGCCACCGATCTGGAGCGCAGATGGTCAGTGGCCCTACCTGTTGGGCACCGATCTTCAGGGCCGCGATGTGCTTTCGGCTATCCTCTATGGATCTCGCGCTTCGATCGTGATCGGCGCAGCCTCTGTCGCCGTCTCGCTGGCGGTCGGGGCCACGCTTGGCCTCATCGCCGGCTATTATGGAAAGTGGGCCGACGGTTTGCTGATGCGGGCGGGCGACGTCCTTCTTTCGATGCCGACGATGCTGATCGCCATCCTCGTGTCGGCCATGGCGCGCCAGATGCTGCCGCCCGGACTGCGCGACGCCGGCGCATCGTCAGTGATCGTGTTTGCCATCTCGCTTTCGGCCTGGGTGCAATATGCCCGCACCGTGCGCGCTCTGACGATGGTCGAGCGCAACAAGGAGTATGTGCAGGCGGCCCGGTTGATCCGCGTGCCGGCGCGGCGGATCATGCTGAGGCACATCCTTCCGAATACGACCACGCCGCTGCTGGTGACCGCAACGCTCAATTTCGGCTTCGGGATTCTCATCGAGGCGACACTTTCCTTCCTCGGTGTCGGCATGCCCGTCGAGCAGCCATCGCTCGGCACCTTGATCCGCATCGGCAACGAATACCTGTTTTCGGGACTGTGGTGGATCGTCCTGTTCCCGGCCATTCAGCTCTGCCTGCTGGTTGTCTCGATCAATATCCTGGGGGATTGGCTGCGCGATGCACTCAACCCCAAACTGCGCTGAGGACGTCACATGAACAAGCTTCTCATCACCAACACGCGCCCCATGGGCAAGGACCTCGCCGATATCCTGATCGTGGACGGCCGTATTGCCGCTGTCGGCCAGAACATCGCAGCCGAGGGTATAACGGTCGAAGATGCCGGCGGACGCATCGCCATTCCTGGCCTCGTCGATGCCCATACCCATCTCGACAAGTCGCTGCTCGGCTATCCCTGGTATGTCAACGAAGTCGGGCCGCGGCTCATCGACAAGATCGACAACGAGCGCCAGGTCAAACGTGATCTCGGGCTGGATGCCCACATCCAGTCCATGCGCCAGTCGCTGCAGTCCGTCGGCTACGGCACCACTCTGATCCGGACTCATGTCGATATCGACACCGACCAGGGCCTCATTGCGCTGGAAGGTGTCATGGAGACCCGCAGGCAGCTTGCCGGCATTGTGGAAATCGAGATCGTTGCGTTTCCCCAATCAGGGCTCATGCGCCGGCAAGGCACGGATGAGCTCCTGGATCGGGCGATAGCAATGGGTGCGGACCTTGTCGGCGGCCTTGACCCCTGCGGCATGGACAAGGACCCCAAGGGCCATCTCGACGCGATCTTCGCCATCGCGGAAAGGCACGGCAAGGGCATCGACATTCATCTGCACGAGTCCGGCGAACTGGGCGCTTTTTCCATGGAGATGATTTTCGAACGCGTCCGCGCGCTGGGGCTGCAGGGCAAGGTCGCCGTCAGCCACGCCTTCTGCCTCGGCCACCCGGATTGGAACATGACGCAAGGGCTGATCGATACATGCGCCGAACTCGACATCCCGATCCTGACAACGGCGCCGCCATCCCGCGAGACGCCATCCCTGAAGCGGCTTCTGGCGGCAGGCGTCCGCTTTGGCGCTGGCGTCGACGGCTTTCGCGACACCTGGGGTCCATATGGCAACGGCGACATGTTCGAACGCGCCATGCTTCTCGGCATGAAAAACAATCTGCGCCGCGATGACGAGCTTCCGCTGGCCTTGCATGTCTGCACAACCGGTGGTGCCGTTGTGATGGAGAGGACCGGCCATGAAATCGCCCTGGGCGGACGTGGCGACATCGTGCTGGTCGAAGGGGAAACGCTTGCCGAGGCAATCGTCACCCATGCTCCGCGAAAGCTGGTCGTCACCGCCGGAAACGTCGTCGCCCGTGATGGCAAAAGCCTGCGAGAACGCCCATGAGCTGGTCGGATCTTCCGCTCGGGCACCGTCCGCAAGGACGCTGGGCGCTAGCAGCGCGATTTATCATTGCGGACACCCCGGATGGACGGCGGCTGATCGAGAACGGCGAAATCGTCATCGAGCAGGATCGCATCGTCTGGGTCGGACATCGCTTCGCCGGTGAGCTTGCAGCCAGATATGACATGGGGGAGGCCCTCATTGGCCCCGGCTTCGTGGATCTCGACGCGCTTTCCGACCTCGATACCACCGTGCTTGCCATGGACAACCAGCCGGGCTGGAAGAAAGGGCGGGTCTGGCCCGCCGATTATGCGGCGCAATCCCGCGAGATGTACACAGCCGAAGAGCTGGCGTTCCAGAAACGCTATGCCTTCGCGCAACTTTTGCTGAACGGGATCACATCGGCGCTGCCGATCGCATCGCTTTTCTACCGGGCCTGGGGAGAGACCGTCGCCGAATTCGAAGCCGCCGCTCAGGCAGCCGACGATCTCGGGCTGCGCGTCTGGCTGGGGCCGGCCTATCGCAGCGGCGGCGTGGTCCTCGACGAAGCTGGCACCATGCAGACGGTCTTCGACGAAGCCCGAGGCCTTGCGGAACTCACTGAAGCCACAGACTTTGCCCGCCGCATCCACGGCCATGCGGATGGTCTCATCTCAGGCATGTTTGCACCCGACAGGGTCGAGACGTGCACGGAGAGTTTGCTCAGGCAGACCTTCGCCCGAGCGGACGACCTAGACTTGCCGGTACGGCTGCATATGGCCCAGGGCGAAATGGAACTCCAGACCGTGCGAAGACTGCACGGCGTCACGGCACCACGCTGGCTCGCCGATCTCGGATTGCTTTCCCCTCGCCTCATCGCGCCGCATGCAACGGTCGCAACGGACGAGGATCTCGCCCTCTATGCCGACAGTGGCGTAACGGTCGCGCACTGTCCGCTTGTATCGGCACGCCACGGATCGGCGCTCAAATCCTATTCGCGCCTCAAGGCGATGGGCATCCGTATCGGCATGGGCACCGACACGGCCCCGCCGGACATGGTCTTGAACCTTGCTGTCGGCCTGATGGCCAATCGCATCACCGAGGGCAAAGGTGACGCTGCATCCGCATCCGAATTCTATGACTCGGCAACAATTGCCGGCGCCGATGCGCTAAGGCGCCCCGATCTCGGCCGAATTGCACCCGGCGCAAAGGCCGATATCGCCGTTTTCGACATGAGCGATGCCATGATCGCGCCCCGCATCGATCCGGTTCAGACGCTGATCTATGGGGCGACCGGCCGCATCACCAGGGCAACGATCGTCGACGGGCGCATCTCGATGCGCGATGGCGCCGTTGCCGGAATCGATCTGGCGACTGCGCGTGCCAGAGCGCAGGCGCAATTCGACAGACTGGTTTCCCTCTATCCGGAGCGAACCTATCGACACCCGCCGGTCAGTTCGATTTTCCCACCAAGCTACCCAGCCCTGGAGCAGCAATGACGCAAACGGCCCAGATCCAAACGGCTTATGAACCAGCACTTGTGGTATCCGGCCTCTCGGTCGAATTTCCGACCCGGCGGGGAACGCTTGCCGCTTTGTCCGATGTCTCGTTGACGATCGCTCCGGGAGAAATCTTGGGCGTCGTCGGCGAATCCGGTGCAGGCAAGTCAATGACAGGGATGGCCGTGCTGGGCCTGCTGGAACCGCCGGGTCGCGTCATCGCCGGCGAAATCAGCATTGCCGGTCAGCGCACCGATAGCCTGAACGAGAGACAGATGGAGAAGGTTCGAGGACGCAAGGTGGGAGCCATCTTCCAGGACCCGCTGACGTCGCTCAACCCTCTCTTTTCCGTCGGACAGCAGCTCGTCGAAACCGTTCGATTGCACTCCGATATCGACAAAGCTGCTGCTCGGCTTCGGGCTATAGAACTGCTGAAACATGTCGGCATTCCCGGCGCGGAAGAGCGGGTGGACCACTATCCGCATCAGTTTTCGGGCGGAATGCGCCAGCGCGTTGTCATTGCACTGGCTCTGGCGGGCAACCCTCGACTGATCATCGCCGACGAGCCGACAACGGCGCTGGACGTTTCGATCCAGGCCCAGATCACGGCATTGCTGCGTCGCCTTTGCGTCGAACAGGGGGTGGGGGTCATGTTAATCACCCATGATATGGGCGTCATTGCGGAGACCGCCGACCGCGTTGCGGTGATGTACGCCGGTCGCGTCGTTGAGATCGGTCCCGTGGCGGAAGTCCTCGCACGTCCCAAGCATCCCTATACGCGTGGGCTTATGGCGTCGATCCCGGCGCTTGGCGCGCGGCTTGATACACTTGCGCAGATCGATGGCGCCATGCCGCGCCTGAACGCCATGCCTTCCGGATGTGCGTTCAATCCGCGCTGTCGGGATGTGATGCCGCGCTGTCGCGTCGAACGACCATCGCTCACTCAGGCGGACGAGCATGGTGCCGCCGCCTGCTGGCTGATCGAAGGAGGTGTCCGATGAGAGATATCGAAAACGCTCTCGAAGTCGACCAGCTGACCCGTGTCTTCGAGGTCTCGGCACCATGGCTGAACCGGGTGATCGAGCGCAAGCCCAGGCGATATCTGCAGGCCGTTCAAGACGTGACCTTCACCGTGAAAAAGGGCAAGTGCCTCGCGCTTGTCGGCGAATCCGGTTGCGGCAAATCGACTGTCGCGCGTCTGGTGACAGGACTGCATGAGCCGACTGAAGGTGCGATTGTCTTCGGCAGCTCCGCCAGCGGCAAGCCAATGGAAGCGCAGATGATCTTCCAGGATCCCCATGCGAGCCTCAATCCCCGATGGCGCGTGGGCGATATCATCGCCGAGCCGATCCGCGAGTTCAAACTGAGAACGTCGCCTGCCGAGATTGCGGAAAGAGTATCGCAGCTGCTGCGCGTCGTCGGGCTGTCGCCCGATGACGCCAGGCGGTATCCACGCGAGTTTTCGGGCGGCCAGCGACAGAGAATTTCGATTGCCCGCGCATTGGCCGGCGAGCCGGAATTCCTCGTCTGCGACGAGCCCACTTCCGCGCTGGACGTTTCTGTCCAGGCGCAAATTCTCAATCTAATGCGCCGGCTTCAGGACGAACTCGGACTGACCTATCTTTTCATCAGCCACAACCTTGCCGTCGTGCGTCACATGGCCGACAGGATTGCCGTGATGTATCTGGGCCGTATTGTCGAGGAGGCGGAAACGGAAGCGCTCTTTGCCAATCCACAACATCCCTACACGCAGCTTCTCCTTCAGACGATACCCGATGTGCTGGCGCCAAACAGGGCGCGCACGCTGATGGGGGGCGAGCCTCCCAGTCCCCTCAACCCACCGGCGGGGTGCACATTTCATCCGCGCTGTCCCATGGCGCAGGATATTTGCAAAACTGCTGCCCCAACGCCACGCCAACGCATGGGTGGCGGAAAAGTCCTGTGCCATTTCGCGGGCGTGTGAATCGGCCGCGAGCACTGTCCCCAGTGGATTTGGCATTGAACGCCTGGTGGCGCTGTTCGCGCATACACCGGCTTTCAAAGTCGCTCTGAAAAATCATCACTCGGTGTTCGCTGCCGCTTCACAAATCCTGAAGATTGCGATTGCAATCGACAAAGAGCCTCCATTCTCCCATCTGGTACTCAGTCGATGATTTTGGGGGCAGACCGCTCAATGCGAACATCCAGGCGGATGACGCGGGTTCCGAAGATGTCGGGGCCGGTTAACGTCTCGAAGACAGGCACGAAGACCGGGCGAACGATCGTCAGTTTCGTCGCGAAGTGCCCGATACTGTCGCTGGCATTCGTCATCTCGCCACGTTCATCGGCACCGACAATAAGAAGATTGCCAGCAAACGGCGAGCCGTGGCCTTTCAAGTCCGTTACGCTGTGAACCCCGTCGGTCAGGCTATTTGCCCCTGCGTAGAGGAGATGAGAGCCCTCGATGCGAACGACATCGATCTGGCTGCTTCCGATCAATTTGGAGATATGCGCAAGCTGATCTGCTGCGGGAATCATCACGGTCCGGATCGTTTCGGCAGCTGCGTTCAGAAGGTAGGCTTTGACTTCAGACATATGATTTTAATTCACCAACCGTGATCTCCGTCTGAGAGGTTTGTGGAGGCCTCCGGAGGCGTGCTTACCGCCTTGCCGCCCCGAGCATTAGAACCAAACGATACCGTCTCCATAGACATAGGTCGGCACAACTTTTACAAGCACCAAAATTCGTCCGGTGCGTTTCCTTTTCTTCAACAGGAAGCCTTCGCCATCATCTTACGGTTGAGTACGCGAGCGACAATATCGCGGATACTCCGATCGCTGCATTTGATGTGGGAACACTTCACAAGGATACGCGGGATCTTGCCAATGGCGCGAAACCTCACGCCAAACTGCTTGGAACATAAGTGCTCGTTACGACGCAATGGCTGAAACTGCAGTCACTCGGCGCCGGATCGCTCGTTGTCTGAACTCGATTGCTCCAACGAACGGTGAAGCGCTTCGTCCGCTTGAAGTGCGAGCTCATCGAAATATTCCTCAAAATACCTCCGCGCGATGATGGAGGTCATGGAGAGGCTGCGCCGTGGGTCGACGATCAGCGACAGCACCATCGGTGGCAAACCACGATCAGCTATGCGGGAGCAATGTATTCCCTCATCATCCTTCAAGGGCATGCCCTTAGCCACGGCCGTCACACCGAAACCGCACCCCTCGCGAACCATGGAACGCATGAGCGATAAGCTATTGGTCGTCAAGACGGGCTGCAACCTCGCACCGATACGTGCGGCGGCAATGTCGACAACATCACGCAAGTGACTACTGGCATCAGGGACGATCGTCGGCTTTTGGAAGAATTCTTCGATAGACATGCTATCCGGCTGCTTCACACCGGGACTTGCCGGCAACATGGCCATCAGGTGAAAGTCAGCCGAACGCGTGACAACGACCCCCGGTAGAGGCGGGGGACTGAACGTCAGTCCGAAGTCTACGCTTCCGTCCCTGACCAGTTGACGCACACGGTCCGAATCCGCCACCGTGATCGAGTTGCGAATGCGAAGATGATCCTTCATGAACCGCGCGATCGCCGCGGGCAGAAAGTCGGGCACAGTTTCCTGCGAGGCGGCAATTTTCACTTCGCCACGGCGAAGCCCCTTCAATTCCTCGATCTCGAATTTGATCCGGGAAAGGTCCTTATTCCATTCTCTATAACCGTTAATGAGCAATTCACCCGCGGAGGTCAGCCGCATGCCTCGTGGCAGACGCTCAAATAAGGCAACACCGAACTCCTCCTCGGCACCGATGAGCTGCTTATTGATCGCGGAAGCCGAGACATTCAGTTTCTCCGCGGCTTTTCTGATCGAGCCGCGTTTAGCGATCTCGTCGAGATAATGTGCGAACCGAGAAAACAAAAGCCTACTCATTCGGGAAGAGTACCTCGTTGAAGAAAAGGAAACACACCGGACGAATTTTGTTGGTTGTAAAAGCCGGGCGACCTAGTGTCTACTGGGATAATACTTCACCTGCAACTTATGATGGCAAAAGGCCGCATTTATGTATCTGGAGACCCCGCAAACCTATCAGATAGAGATTGCCAGCGAGAATTTCAGCCTACCGATTATCCGGCTGAATGACCGACGCGCGATCGCGCTGCTGATGGTAATCGACATGGGTATCCGGTTTGGTGACATCGTCGGCAATGCTCTCGCCAATCATTTTGCGCAGATGCGGCCCGACATCGTCGTCGGCAGCGCCACCTTGGGCGTCCCGGTCGCGATCGAAGTCTCGCGGCGCCTTGGTATAGACCAATATGTCATCCTGCAGAAATCACCGAAATTTCACCTTGCCGATGCCTTGGTCGAGGATGTGCGTTCCATTACGACCGCAGTGCCGCAACGCCTTCTGCTTGATCGCCGCTCGATAAGCCTGCTCCAAGGCAAGCGCGTTCTCATTGTCGACGATGTCATCGCCACCGGCTCCAGTATGGCAGCAGCAATCAGGCTCGTGCGCCGCGCTGGCGCCAATATAATTGGTGCCGGTGCCATTCTGACCGAGGGGCACGCCTGGCGAAACCTGCTGGGCGAGGACGCCAACCTGGTCGCCAGCCTCAGCCACATTCCTCAGTTTGACATGATCGCAGGGGTGGCGATCCCCGATACCACGACCGAGAAAGACGCTTGGATGGATGACCGAGCTTTGGTCAACAAGCATTTGACACAGGCCCAACGGAGACGCTCTACGGCTCAACGGGATGCAGCACAGGTGTAGCGCGACGTTCGACGACTTTCCTGAACTGTCTTCCCGCAATCGCCAGGCGGCATGTGATCGAGACCAAATTTGCATTTGAGCCATTGCGGAGAACCGTTGCAGCCGGTTTTCCGAGAGTTTCTTGAAGTTACGTTTAAGGGGACAAAAACATGCAGCCAGCAACCGTATCGCAAACTGACGGCAATACTCTCTTTCCCATCGTACTCTCGATCGTGGCGGCTGCCGCCACGGGTGTACTTTGGGCCTATGCCAATCCAATCCAGCTCGTGCCCGGTGTCATCCAGTGGCGCATTTTTGCCTTCCTGCCACCGGTGATCGGTATCCTGCTCGGCTGGCGCAGCGGCTTCATTTGCGGTTATCTCGGTACTATCGTTTGGTCGCTTCTCGCCGGCACTTTCATCCCCGCACATTCGCTCATCGTCGATGGCGTCATGGTCGGCCTGACCGGCCTTGTGCCGGGGCTCCTCTTCGATCCCGCCAAGACTGTCTTTGATCGCCTGGCGCTGATCAAGATTGCTGTGACCTGCCTTGTCATCGGGCTGATTATGGTGGTGGCGGTATCCGCAAGCCTCGCCTATCTCGGCATTTTTCCGTTCTGGTGGGGTTTTGGCTATCTCGGCCTGTCCGACATCGTCCCGATGGTCGTGGGCACGCCGCTGCTGATCATCCCGGCCCTGAAAATTCTAAAGAGTGCACATCCCGCCGGCTTCAAGCGCTTCTGAACCCGATCTGGATCAACAAGTGCTCAATATTGCCAATCTGACGATCGGTTTCGGCGGTCCCGCACCGGTGCTTGCCGAAACCAATTGCACGCTTGATGAGGGGCAACGGCTTCTTGTCTGTGGCGAAGCCGGTAGCGGCAAGTCGACGCTGCTCGGCGTTGCCGCCGGCCTGATCCCGCGCCTCATTCACGCTCCCGAGTTCTCCGGCCAGGTGGAACTTGCCGGCCGTCCGCTACACTCTTTCACCAAGAAAGAGCTGTTCAGCACGATCGGCTTCGTGGCTCAAAATAGCGAAGACCAGCTTTGGGACATCTGTGTCGAGGATGTCATCGCGTTCCCGATGGAGAACAAGGGTGTCGAGCAGAACGTGATCCGCAACCGGCTCGCCGAGCTGATTGCGGAATTCGAGCTGGAGGCGTTGCGTGGCCGTCGGGTTCTGACCCTCTCGGGTGGTGAACGGCGGATGGTCACCATTGCCGCAGCGATCGCCTCGAACCCGGCAATCCTCGTGCTGGACGAGCCGACCACCGGGCTCGATCCCGCTGCCCGTATGAGACTTTCCAATATCCTGCGGAAGGTGTCGGATAGCGTCCCGACCCTGCTGATCTCGGAGCAGGACCCTTTGGCACTCCATTCGGTGATCGACAGCATCGCTCTGTTGCGTCATGGCAGCCTTTCTCCAAGCATGCCGCCAAAGGCTGTTCTCACAGAGGATGCCGCCTGGATCGAAGCCGGCATTCTGCCGCCGATGCGCTCCCGGCCCGCGCGACAGACCGTTGAGACGGGCCGCCCGCTGTTGACCGTTTCGAAGCTGACGAGCCAGCTTTCCCGCTCGCACGGAAACCCGGTCCTGAAGGATGTAAGTTTCGAGGTGCGGGCTGGAGAGGTGCTTGCACTCATCGGCCGCAACGGCGCCGGCAAAACGACGCTGTTCAAATCGATCCTCGGACTTCTGAAAACGACCGCAGGCTCCATCCTCTTCGGCGAGACGAAGGCCGACGACTGGTCCGTTGCCGCCCGCGCGCGCAAGATTGCCTATATCCCGCAGAACATGCGCCATATTCTGTTCAATATGACCGTACTCGGTGAAGTGATCTTTGCCATCACGGCCTCGACCGCCTCCTCCAGCGACCCAGCCATCATCGCCCGCGCCACGGCAGCGCTGGAGCGCTATGCACTCTCCCACCTCGCCGAGGCCAATCCATTTGCGCTTTCGGCCCGCCAGCAGGCTCTGCTGAGCCTTGCTTGCGCCGACGCAACCGGCGCGGCTGTCGCCATCATCGACGAGCCGCTTTTGGCCAGGGACATCAAGGGCCGGCAAATGCTGGAACTTTTCATCTCGTCAATGCAGTCCTCGGGACGTGCGGTGATGTTGATCTCGCACGATCTGCAACTGGTCGATGATCTGGCCACCCGTCTGATGATCCTCAACAATGGCACGATCGCGTTCGAGGGAAAGCCCGAAGATGGCTGGGAAAGCGGCATCTTCCGCTCTCTCGGCTGGCAAGTACCCTATGATAACGCAACCTGGAGCATGGCATGACGCGGCTTCATGAGCTCAATTTCTTTATCAAGCTGGGGATTGCCTTTGCCATCATGCTGGCAGCCTGGCTCGCTCCCAACTGGCGCTTCGGCGTGCCCCTTGCGCTTGCCTGTCTGATCCTTTTATGGGTGATACGCGTCCCTGGTCTTCGCGGCTATATCAAGGGTGCCACCCTGCTCACCGGCATGGTCATGTTGAGCTGGATGATAAACCTTTGGCTACAGGGCCTTTCGACAGGCGACGCCCTGTCTGTCGCCGCCGCGATGGCGGCTAGGCTGGTGACAACCACAGCCGCCTTCTATTTCGTCATGGAGACAAGTACGCCGGGCTCGATATTGGCAGCGGCAAGCGCCGCACGGCTGCCGCC